>NZ_CVTV01000012.1:0-16793 GCF_900004865.1 Pseudomonas sp. 37 R 15
TGTACGGGTCAACCACATGGGTTACAAAAAAGTGCACTCACATAGGTGACACTTTGATTGAGACATAACCGTTCTTTGCATCTCTCGCATTCACATGGCCCAAGATCACAGGACCGAAGATTACATTCCATACCCCATCACCGATCATCTCCATTCCGATGGTCTGGTGACAAAGTAGATTGCCAACATAAACCCGCATGCCTCCTCGATTGATGATTCCGCTACTGTCGGCCAGGTAACTCTCAATATGACTCGCATAGATCATTTCCGGTAGCGTCTCTGGGTACATTCGAGTTGAAGGCGTATAGCAAGCAGCAGGCGTTTTCTGGCCAAGCGCCTCATGTCCACGCTCGTAATTGTAGTGCTGCAGGAAGCGATCAAAGTGTCGCTGCTGGGCTTCCCACGCAATTGCCGACGGGTGAGGTAATGTACTTTTCAGCGTCCGGTGCATGCGCTCATGCCGCCCATTCTGATCTGGGCGACCTGGCTCGATCCTCTCAGGAATGATCCCAAGTCTCATCCACCAAATCGACAGCTGTGACAGCCCTGCACGACTGGTGCTGGCAAACGGTATCCCATTGTCAGTACGAATACGCTCTGGCAGGCCGTATTCGCGAAAAACCCTTTCGAAGGTTTGCTGGGTTTCCTTCAGATTGGTGCTGCTCATGCTCTGGCACGCCAGCAAAAACCGGCTGGCATGATCCATGATCGTCAGCGGATAACACCAAATCCCTGCTCCGGTCAGGTATTGGCCCTTGTAATCAGCGCTGAACAACTGGTTGGGATTTTCTGCCTTGCGTAAAGGCTTGGGATACACAGCCACCCGTCGGCGCAATGGCTTGGGGGTAATCAAATCAGCTGCCTTGAGAATGTTGTAAATGGTCGTCTTCGAGGGCGGATCCTGATCTGGGAAACGCTGCATGAGGCTATTCTGAATCTTTTTCGGGCCGGGGATCGTCTCGCCACTTAAGCGAAATTCAACGATTGCCTGTTTCACAGCCAAGGGCACCACGTAGGTTTGGTTGTGGCGGCAGCGGCTACGTTCATCAAGCCCACTCGGGCCCTCTGCCTCGTAACGCCTGATCCACTTATACCCAGTCTTGCGGCTGACCTCATAGTCCCGGCACAGCTGGCTAAGGCTGTGCTTCTGGGACAGGTAATCGGCAATGAACATTACTTTAAGGTCCATAGGTTTCAGCTCTTTCCAGGGCATGGTCAGATCCTCGCGAAATCGACCCTGCCAGTTAAAAACTGTTACCTATGTGCGTGAACTGATTTGTAACCCATGTGGGTGAGTCATACCGGCAAGAGCGTTTTGCTTACTTTTGCGCTTTTCAAAAGTGAGCCGCCGTCAGGGCGGAACCCTAAGTGGCCGTGACCGAAGAAACGGATATGTACTCGGTCCAATCCAGCATCCTGGTCGGCCCAGAGACCGCCATCGGGGGCAAGCCCCCTCCCACATTTCGATTGCAGTGCATCTGCTCAGAAGGGTTAAACGCTCTAGCGCGCAGGATCCTGTTGTCCGGGCTACTGGCAGGGTGCCACAATGGCGCCTCTGTCGCAGCAGCCAAACAGGCGAATCGCATGCATAGCCTTGGGCATGGGCAAGACCCGGATCGCATTATCGAAGAGCAGGTGCGAACCGACCGTTTGCATCAGCTGTTTCGCCAGTCGTTTTCGGCCATCTTTGGCAGCTACCTGGCCGCCATCATGCTCTGCTGGCTGTGCTGGGATCGCTTCGATCACCAGGTCATCGTGGTCTGGCTGGTACTGCTGGCGGGTTCTTCGCTGTTGCGCGTGCAGCTGTTCCTCGGGTGGTTCCGCTGCCCCAACAGCGAACGCACGCCCGCGCGCTGGGAGCGTCGTTACTGGCTGACCCTGATGCTGTCGGCGGGGATCTGGGGCGGCGGGGCGCTGGCGGTGATGCCGGTCGATGACCGCCTGTCCCAAGTGCTGGTCATGCTGTTTGCCGTGGGCATGTCGGTCAGCGCGGTGTCGTGCTATTCGGCTTATCGCGCTATGTCGATGGGGTCCATGGGCCTGGTGCTGTTGCCTTGTACCCTGTGGCTTTTGTTCCAGCCGTCGCCGATGCAGGTGGGCGTAGCGCTGGCGGTATTGGTGTTTTCCTCCTTTGTAGTGGGCGCCACACGCAAACTCTCCGATGCCCTGGAAAAAGCCTTTCGCCTGACGCGCCAGATGGAACGTGCTCACACCCTTTCAACCCACGCTGCGCAGACCGATGAACTGACCGGGTTGATGAACCGGCGTGCATTCTTCGAGCGTGCCCAGGCGCTGTACGCCCAGTGCCACCGCGAGCAGCAGCCGTTGTGCGCGCTGATGTTGGACCTGGATCACTTCAAAAGCATCAATGACACCTACGGTCATCAGACCGGTGATCAGGTGTTGCGCCAGATTGGCGGCGTGATCAGCGCCTCGTTTCGCCAGGTCGATGTGTCCGGTCGCCTCGGGGGCGAAGAATTCGCGATATTGCTGCCCAATACGTCGCTGGAGACCGCGCGCGGCATTGCAGAGCAATTGGTCCAGGCCATTGGCGCCCTGCGGGCCGACCCGGTGCAGGGGCTGAGCGCCAGCCTGGGGCTTGCCTCGACCCACGCCCAGCCGCTGGACCTCAATGGCTTGATGGATAGCGCCGACAAGGCGCTGTACCGGGCCAAGGCGCTGGGTCGCAATCAGGTCGCCGTGGCGGGCTGATCCTTGGTCATGGCCCTGGCCAACGCGCGCGCAACCTGTTCGGCGGAGTAGGGTTTGGCGAGGAACTCAAAGCCTTCGTAGCCACTGTCCGCCAGTTCCTCGCTGTAGCCCGACACGAGCACCACCGGCAGGTCCGCACGGCGCTGACGCATCAGCCTGGCCATGGCGACACCGGTCATCCCTGGCATCACCACGTCCGAAAAAATCGCGTCAAAGGCTTCGGCGTCTTTGCCGGCCAGTGTCAGCGCCTGTTCGGCGCTGGTCGCCCAGGTGGTCTGATAACCCAGGTCCTTGAGGATCTGGCTGGCGAAACGCCCCACCTCAAGGTTGTCTTCGACGATCAGCACATGCCGTTGGGTAGCGTCCAGCAGTGGCAGCAGCGCTGGATGTTCGGCCTGCGGCGGTGCGACTTCGCCTTCCACCTGGGGCAGGTACAGGGTGAACACCGTGCCCTGCCCGAGGGTACTGGCCACATCGATATTGCCGCCCGATTGCTTGGCAAAGCCGAAAACTTGTGACAAACCCAGCCCGGTGCCCTTGCCCACGGCCTTGGTGGTGAAGAACGGCTCGAAAATGCGCTCGAAGGTATCGCCGCCTATACCGCTGCCGGTGTCGGCCAGGGAAATGCAGAGGTGGGGCTGGCGCGACCCGGCGTCACCGCGGATGCGCGGCAGTGGCTGCTGCCCGACGACCTTGATGGTCAGGGTACCCTGGCCGTCCATCGCGTCGCGGGCATTGAGGGCAATGTTGATCAAGGCGGTTTCGAACTGGCTGGGATCGATGCGTGCAAAGCATGGCTGATCGGGCAATTGCACCTGCACTTGAATGCGTGCGCCGGTGACGCTTTCGAGCATGTCACCGATGTTGCGCACCCGTTGGCTGACATCGAACACCTGCGGATTCAGCGGCTGGCGGCGGGCAAAGGCGAGCAGTTGGCTGGTGAGCTTGCTGGCTCGCTCGACGGTATCGGACACCGCCCACATGTAACGTTGCCGGCGTTCTTCCGACAGCCCCGGCTGGCGCAGGAAATCCACGGAGGAGCGGATGATCGTCAGCAGGTTGTTGAAATCATGGGCGACGCCGCCGGTGAGCTGGCCGATGGCCTCAAGCTTTTGTGACTGGCGCAGCGCGGCTTCGGCCTGGGCGAGGGCGCGGGTGCGTTCTTCCACGCGCTGCTCAAGGGTCGCATTGAGTTCGGTATAGGCCGCCAGGCCCGCACGCACCGCGGCATCGGCGCGTACGCGTTCGATATGCGCCCAGGAACGTTCGGTGACTTCGCCCAGGAGCGCCAGGTCATAGGGGGACCAGTAGCGCGGTTGTCTGTCGTGCACGGCCATCAATGCGGTGAGGCGGCCGTCCTTGATCAGGGGCATGCAGAGGGTCGCCGTCACGCCGAGCGCCTGGAAATGCGCGGCGTCATGGGCCGGCAATTCGAGCACGTTATTGCGGATCACCAGAGGCTCGCCGGCCCGCAGGCAGGTCATCGCGCGTTCACCGAACGCGGCCAGGCTGTAACGGCCGACGATGCTCGGCGAGCCTTGCGCCGACCAGTCCCCGCGAATGGTAAAGCCGTCCTGATCGTCTTCCATGTCGGCGTAGGCACAAATCGACACCTGCAGGTGTTTGGCCAACAAGCGGGTGGTCGAATTCATGATGGCTTCCGCGTCGGTTGCAGTGGCGACGCTGCTGCCGATCGCCTCCAGCACCGCCAGGCGCCGGGCGAGAAACACCGTGGCAGTGGTTTCCGTGACGGTATCGAGCAACCCGACCACCCGACCCTGGGCATCCCGAATCGGGCTGTAGCAAAAGGTGAAATACGCTTGTTCAGGGGCCTCGCCGCGCTGGATCAACAGCGGAAAGTCTTCGATATAGGTGGCCTGACCGGCGAACGCGGTGTCGGCGATAGGGCTGATGTTATCCCAGACTTCGTGCCACACGTCGTTGAACGGGCGGCCCAGGGCATCAGGCTTGTTACCCAGGATCGGCACGAAGGCGTCGTTGTAGAGCGTGATCAGCTGCGGCCCCCAGACGATGGCCTGGGGGAAGCTGGAGGCGAAGCACAGCGCAATGGTGGTCTTCAACACGTCCGGCCAGTGTTCAAGTGGCCCCAGGGGCGAATTGGCCCAATCATGCCGACGAACCCGCTCTGCCATTTCGCTGCTGCCTTGCAGCCAATTCATCATTGGGTTCACACCTTTTTCGCTACGCGTAGTTAAGCCTTGAAGAGGTCAGACTGCCTAGCTACAGACCGGTATGACCGCAATCAGTTCAGCACGTTGCTCTCCCGGATAGCACATTGATTTTATTGCTCATTTGGCGGCTCGGCCACAGGCTTTATTGTGTGCCGAACAGCCCCGTCCAATAGATGCCCGCATCGCTTTTCGGGTCCATCGCGTAGGCCGCACCCAAATCGCGAAACTGCGGGTTCATCAGGTTGGCGCAATGACCGGGGCTGGCGAGCCAACCGTCGAGCACCTTGCGCGGCGTATCGAGGCCGGCGGCGATGTTTTCGCCGATATTTTTCCCGACATAGCCGGCCAGCTCGGCGCGGTCGCCGGGGGTACGGCCATCGTGGTCGAGGTGATCGAAAAAGTTGCCGTTGGCCATGTTGCGCGTATGGCTGTTGGCGGCGTTGGCCAGGTCGTCGTTCCACGACAGCGGCGTGGTCGCCGTGAACGCCTGGGTGCCGCACTCGCGCGGCTGGGCGCGGGCGGCGTTGATCAGGTCGAGCAGTTTGCGGCCTTCGGTCTGCCAGTCGCCCAGGCCACTGGTCAGCAGCGGGCGCGCCAGGACGATGCGCCAGTCCTGGCCGTTGTTGCTCACGCCGATATCGACGAATTGCGGGTCGAGCACCACGCGACAGAAGCTCTCACGCACCGCTTTCATGGCGGCCTCGGCGTCCTTGGGCCCGGACAGGCTGATGGCCTGCACGTTGACCATCGGGTACGCGGCCCGCGCCAGCGACTGCTGCAAATCGCCGACATTGGAGGCCGGCAGCACCAGCCGTGTATCACTGGCCAGCGGCGGCAACTCCTGGGAACCCTGGTCGCCGCAGCGCTGCACCTGGCTGCGGTACTGGTTGATCTGTTGCACCAACTGACTTTCTTCATTCGCCATCGCGCTGGCGCAGAACACCGTACTGGCGGCCAGCGTCGTAAGACCCATCATCAATGACAGAACGCGCATGGACGTTATCCTTGAGCTTGAAAGTGCCCATGATGCGCGATCCAGGGGCCTGCATGCACCCGTTGGTCCGAACTTTTTTCACTCAATTGTTGAGTGTCGGCTGTCGAGCACTCCGGCTACACGGCGCGCAACAGGTACAATTGCCACTGCCTCGACGTGAAACCCCAGGAATCTGCATGTTCAGCCTTACCCGCTACACCACGCCCTGTCCCGAACCGATCAACAGCCAGATTCTGCAGTTGGCGGTCGACAACCTCACCGACATCAGCAGCGTGGCGCTGGCGCCCAGTAACCTGCTCTATAACATCTACCAGTACGCCATCGGTTTTGAGGTGCACCTGTACCTCGAGGCGTTGGACGGCTCGAAAGGCATCCGTGTTGAGCTGGTCGTGGCGCTGCAGGATGAGACCGTCGTCGGCTTCTGCCTGTACCTGCCGGTGAAGGGCGATCCTCAAGCCTGTGGCGTGGCCTTTATGGCCGTGCACGCCGGTTCCAGGCGTCAGGGTGTGGCCCGGGCCATGCTCGATGACGTGTTGGCGCGCTATCCCCATGCCCAACTGGCGTGTTCGGTCGAGAAGGTCCCGGCATTCGAAGCCATGGGCTTCAGGGTGCGCGGCGCGCGCGGCACGCAAGTGCTGATGAATACGCGGGACTACGGCACCGATGGGCTGATGGGTGTGCTGGACGTGGCCGCTGTCTACAGCTCGCTGGAAGTGCGGCAGATCCATACCTACCTGCTGCAAAAGCACGGCAAGCGTGCCATGGTGGATGCGGAAAAGCAGCGCGATCGGCATCTGGATCAACTGACGCGCAAGGTGCGGGTGTTTGTCGATCAACGCCTGACCTAAGCTTCAAACACTGGGGATTAAAACTGTGGGAGGGGGCTTGCCCCCGATGAGGGTGTGTCAGCTGTAGATGCATTCACTGGCACTCTCTCATCGGGGGCAAGCCCCCTCCCACAATTGATTTTCCTTTATCAGATAGGCCTCATCCGGCCTCCGAGACGCCGCGCTTGACCATCGCCAGTATGGTCGCCAGCAATTCCTGCTGCGCTTCTTCGCGGCTGATCTCTGCGCTGGCGGCTGCGTGCGACAAGGCTTCGGCAGCGCCCAGCATGGCGCGCAGACCGGCCTGGGAAAGCCTGCCACCCGGCGCGAATGGCGCAAGGGCATCGCGGCATTTGTCGAGGAAGATCGCCTCGTACTTGCGCTTGAGCGCCTCCAGCTCCGGTGAACCACTCAGTGCCGCCGTCACCCCCGGAATCTCGCGACCCTGCAGCAGCACGCAATCGACATAGGACGACGCGATCACCCCTGCACGGTCTTCAAGTGTTGCACTGCTGGCATCGATGGCGTCGACAAATACCTGGTTCTGGCGCCCATCGAAATCTTCATACAGCGCCGCCAGCAAGCCTGACCGCGTGACGAAATGGTCGTAGACCACCGGTTTGGTCACCCCGGCCAGCTCGGCCAGGCGGCCCAGGGTCAGGGCATCAGTGCCTTCTTCGCGCACCAGGTGCCAAGCGGTTTCCAATAATTGACGCAGACGCTCTTCACGGGAAAGACGCCGACGCGGGGCAGGGGATTGTTTGCTTGACATGCTTATATACCAAAAGTAACTTACGGGCGTTAACTTACTAAAAGTAGCTTAAGCCCAAAAGGATGTCATGTCATGCACGCACTTATCGTTGTGGCTCATCACGACCCGCAATCCCTTACCCGCAGCGTGGCCGAGCAGGTCGGCGCCGGTTTGAGCGCCAGCGGCCACAGCTTTGAAATCGCCGATCTCGCCGCCGAAGGCTTCGACCCTCGCTACACCGCCGCCGACCACCGGGTACACCGCAGCGGTGCAACGCCGCCGACGGACGTGCTCGCCGAACAAGCACGCATCGACCGCGCCGACGCTTTGGTGGTGGTGTTCCCGATCTACTGGTGGTCCATGCCGGCGTTGCTCAAGGGCTGGATCGACCGTGTCTTCGTCAACGGCTGGGCGATCGATTACGGCCCCGATCTACCGGTGACCAAGAAGCTGCGGCACTTGAACGTGCATCTGCTGGCCCTGGGCGCTGCGGATGCAAGCGCCTTCGACCGGCACGGTTATGCCAAGGCCATGCGCACGCAGATCGATTACGGGATCTTTGACTATTGCGGCGCCCAGGTGCTGACCTCGCAGCTGCTGCTGGAGTCGGAAGGCGACAGTGCCCATGCGCATTTGCACAAGGCCAGGACGGTCGGGCAGGGGCTGTTTGAGCGTGAGACAGCAGCCGGGTGATTCAAGCGTCGCGGAACAGGTCGTGGGCGTCCAGCAAACGGTAGGCAATTTCGGGCTGCCTCTCCATGCCGCGACGAATCGCCGCCGGGATCGATTGCCGGGTCTTGCGACACAGGCCGGGCAGCTCGTCGATGACGATCTGGATCCCGCGCATGCTCTTGACCTCGGTGTGGCCCGGCGCGATATGCAGGCGGATGCCCAATTGTTCGAACATGCGCTGCTGCATATGCTCCAGGTCCTGCAGGCTTTTGAGGTTTTCCAGGCGCTCGAGCAGGCGTTTTTCTTCCTGGCGTGTCAGGTTGAGAATCCGCAGGTCGGCGCCGGGCGCCTCCAGCAAGCGTTCGCGCTCGCAGACGCAGGCACCGGGAGGGCAGGGTTGGCGAATGGTCATGTGCGTGCCCTCCCGTAGCCTGCGCCGTGGCCTTAGTAGCTGAGCGTCACGCCCAGGCTGCCCAGGGCCTTCCAGTAGCCAGGATAGGTCTTGGCCACGCAGTCCGGGTCTTGAATCCGAATGCCCGAGATTTTCAGCCCGGCCAGGGCAAAGCACATGGCGATGCGGTGGTCGGCATGGGTGTCGATCGATGCGTTGCACGACGTGCCGGCCAAGGTCGGGTCGGCAGCCACCAGCAGATCATCGCCCTCGATGGTCGCCAGGCCCGAACGGATTGCATTGAGGCCGTCATGCAGCGCCTGCACCCGGTCACATTCCTTGACGCGCAGATTGGCCAGTTCAGTGAAGCGCACCGGGCTGTTGTTGAAGGCGGCGAGCACCGCCAGGGTCGGGATGGCGTCCTGCATCTGCGAGCCCACCACCGTGGCCTGCATGTTCGGGAACTGGGCGATCACCGCCTGGGCCTTGGCGTCCGGCTGGGTGAAATCCTGGGCGGCGACGCCGATGTCGATACGGCCACCGGTCAACACTTGCGCGGCCCACAGGTAGGTGGCAGCGGAGGCGTCGGGTTCGATCAGGTAATCGTGGGCGGTGTAGCCGGTCGGGGCCACGCGCCAGGTGGTGTCGTCGACTGCCTCAACCTGGGCACCGAAGGCGCGCATGCAATCGAGCGTCAGGTCCACATAGCCACGGGCGCCGATGTCCTTGCCGGTCAATGCGACTTCAATCGGGGCTTCGCCGCACGCCGCAAGCATCAGCAGCGCCGATACATACTGGCTGGACAGCCCTCCATCGATCTCGAAACGTTTGGCCTGCACCTTGCCCACGCCGTGCACGGTCACCGGTGGGCAGCCGGTCGGGCTGTCGACCCGGATGCCGTTCTGGCCGAGGGTGGCCAGCAGTGGCCCGATCGGGCGCTTTTGCATGTAGTCGTCGCCGTCCAATATCACAGTGCCTTGCACAGTCGCCACGGCGGCGGTGAGAAAGCGCATGGCGGTGCCGGCATTGCCGAGGAACAGCGGCTGCGCCGGCCATTGCAGTTTGCCGTGGCCGGTGACGACGAAGGTGGTGTCGTCCGGCTCATCGATAGTCACGCCCATCTGCCGCAGGGCCACCGACATGTGGCGGGTGTCGTCGCTCTTCAGGGCGCCGCTCAAGCGGCTGGTGCCGTTGGCCAAGGCCGCCAGCAGCAGCGCGCGGTTGGTAATGGATTTGGAACCGGGGGGCGCGACCTTGCCATTGAGAGGAAAGTTGGGCGGTGTAACGGTCACGGTTTTTTGCGAACTCAAGGGACAAGGCTCCTGATCAGGGCGAGGTGGCAGGGAGTGGCCGACGGGGCGGACCCGAATAATCGGCCAAAGGTGCGGTGCTTGTCGAGATTTAGCGCTGGCTCAGCCAGTAATCGTGCAGCGCTCGGGCCGCCGGTTCGATTTCGCTGACCTGCTGCTGATGGGCCTGCACATCCAGGTCCGCCGGCAAGTCGAAATTATCCTGCTCGGCGCACCAGGAGATTTTCTCCAGTTGCGCGGCCAGTTCGGCGGGCAGCGCTGGCCAGTGGCCGATGGCGGCGCCACGGATATAGCCAAAGCACCATTCTTCCGCGAGGGTCACGGACTGGCCGTGGTGTTCCTTGTCATCGAACAGTGCCTTGAACTCACTGCAATCGCCGACCAGTTGCGCCGCCAGCGTATTGAAGTGGCGTACACACAGGTCCAGGAACTGCCCGGCTTCTTCCGGGCTTTCCCACTCCGGGTTCTGCCCGCCCCAGATCGCCGGGAACCACTCGGCGATATCCACCTGCGTCGGGCTGGAGACCAATGCCGTGAAATAACCGTCGAGTTCAGCCAGGTTCAGCACCGAATGGTCGTCGCCGTACTTGAGCAGGGTGTCTTCGATCAGGTCGAAATCGGCGGGGGTGAGAGGCTGGGCGTGCATGGGGCATATCCTTCAAACGTCGAACGCCGCGGTGGGGCGGCTTAAAGCGCCAAGGATGGCGCCTGGCAAGGTTTTTTGCCAGTCCCGCTTTTGGCCGATGCGCCGTTGCCTGCCCTTGTTATAGTTCAGGCCTTATCACTCGCCAGTCAGGGATCACTGCCATGTCCGAATATCAAGCTTTCGTCGTCGAACTCAACGGCAACGTTGCCCATGTGCAGATCAACCGCCCGGAAAAGATCAACGCGATGAACGCGGCGTTCTGGAGCGAAATCATCGATATCTTCCAATGGGTCGAAGACACCGATGCCGTGCGCGCGGTGGTGCTCAGTGGTGCCGGCAAGCACTTTTCCTCCGGCATCGACCTGATGATGCTGGCTTCGGTGGCCAATGAGCTG
The DNA here is from genome assembly GCF_900004865.1 of Pseudomonas sp. 37 R 15. Taxonomy (NCBI): domain Bacteria; kingdom Pseudomonadati; phylum Pseudomonadota; class Gammaproteobacteria; order Pseudomonadales; family Pseudomonadaceae; genus Pseudomonas; species Pseudomonas sp. 37 R 15. Next base: position 10,891 of record NZ_CVTV01000012.1, read on the forward strand.
GGCAAGGATGTGGGCCGCAATGCACGCGTGCTGCGGCGCAAGATCCTTGAACTGCAAGCCTCGTTCAATGCGGTCGACAATTGCCGCAAGCCGGTGCTGGCAGCGATCCACGGCTACTGCATCGGCGGCGCCATTGACCTGATCAGCGCCTGTGACATGCGCTATGCCGCCGAGGACGCGCAGTTCTCGATCAAGGAAATCGACATCGGCATGGCCGCCGACGTCGGCACCTTGCAACGCCTGCCGCGCATCGTCGGCGACGGCATGTTGCGCGAACTGGCCTACACCGGTCGTCAGTTCGGCGCCGAAGAAGCGCGCAGTATCGGCCTGGTCAATCGTGTGTATGCCGACCCGGAAAGCCTGTTGGCGGGCGTCATGGCTATCGCCCATGAAATCGCCGCCAAGTCACCGATTGCCGTCACCGGCACCAAGGCGATGATCAGCTATATGCGCGACCACAGCATCAATGACGGCCTGGAATACGTTGCCACCTGGAACTCGGCTATGTTGCAATCCAACGACCTGCGCGTGGCCATCGCGGCCCATATGAGCAAACAGACACCCGAATTCGTGGATTGATTGATATGACCCCAGGCTGGATTACCACAACGCTGCTGGACAACGACGCCGCCGGGGGCTGGGCCGTGGCCCGCAGCCGCGACGGCTTTTTGCACGATGCCAACGGGCCGCTGTTTCCCCGGGAATGGCTCAAGCGCCAGGACCTGTCGGTATTTGCCGAACACGGCATCGGGCATCTCGATGGCGAGCCGGTGTACCTGTTGGAAATCAACGGTGCTGCCCAGGTGCCGGGCTGCAGCTGGCAAGGCCTGCGCAGTTTTATGCTGCAAGGCGATCACACCCTGTACAAAGTGCTGGGCTATGCCGCGCAGATCGGCACCTGGGCGCGTGAGCATCGCTTCTGCGGCAGTTGCGGCCAGGCCATGGTCCAGGTGCCACGGGAGCGGGCGATGTACTGCCAAGCCTGTGACTTGCGCAGCTACCCACGGATTTCGCCGAGCATGATCGTGCTGGTGACCCGTGGCGATGAAATTCTGCTGGCGCGCTCACCACGCTTTGTCAGCGGGGTCTACAGCACCCTGGCCGGCTTTGCCGAGCCGGGTGAGTCGGCTGAAGACTGCCTGATCCGCGAAGTGCGCGAGGAGGTGCAGGTGGAGGTGAAGAACCTGCAGTACATGGGCAGCCAGTGCTGGCCGTTCCCGCATTCGATGATGCTGGGCTTTCATGCCGAGTATGCCGGTGGCGACATCGTGCCCCAGGCTGACGAGATCGAAGACGCACAGTGGTTCAATATCCACGAGCTGCCGCCGTTGCCGGCGTCACGCTCGATTGCGCGTTATCTGATCGACCTTTATGTGGCCCGTCGCTTAGGCCACGCTGAACCAGTGCTGCCAGGCTAGGCGCACTGTCAGGCCGAGCACCACGGTGATGAACACCGGGCGAATGAACTTGGCGCCGCCGCTGATTGCGCTGCGTGCGCCAAAGAACGCACCGCCCATCACCGAGATGCCCATCGCCAGGCCGACGATCCAGTCCACCGAGCCGTTGATGATAAACACCGTCAGTGCCGCCGCGTTGCTGACGAAGTTCATGCTGCGCGCCACGCCGCTGGCCTTCACCAGGTCGATCGGGTGCAGCAGCATCGTGCTCACGGTCCAGAACGCGCCGGTGCCCGGCCCGGCCACGCCATCGTAGAAGCCCAGGCCGAAGCCCTGGGTGGCCTGCCATTTCTTGCGGATCGGTGCCTGCGCATCCAGCGGCGCCTTGGGCGTGCCGCCGAACAGCAGGTACACCCCGCAGGCGAACACGATCACCGGCAGCATCTTGTTCAGGGTGTCGGCGGGCAAATAGTGCGCGACCACGGCGCCGGTCAGCGCGCCGATCAACGTACCGACGATAGCGTGCACCCATTGGCGCGGGTGGAACAGCTTGCGGCGGTAGAAGGTAAAGCTGGCGGTGGCCGAGCCAAAGGTGGAACTGAGCTTATTGGTGCCCAGCACCAGGTGCGGTGGCATGCCGGCGGTGAGCAGGGCGGGCGTGGTGAGCAGGCCGCCGCCGCCGGCGATGGCGTCGATGAAACCGGCAACAAAGGCCACGACGGCGAGAATGGCGAGGGTGGTCAGGTCAACGCTGAGTTCGAAGGGCATGGGCAGGGCTTATTGTTGGCGGGGCTGCTGGGAAGGCCGCCATCTTACCCCCGGATGTACGCAGAACCAAATGTGGGAGGGGGCAAGCCCCCCCCACATTTTGATCCTGGGTGACAGGTTACCTATGGGTGCCCAGCCACTCCATCGCCGTGCGCCAGACGCAGATGCCCAGAAAGTACGCCGACATCAGCGACCATAGCCCGAACGTCCACGGGTTGGTGTTCGGATAATCCACTACCATCAGGAAGCTGCACAGCAACCAGATCGTGGTCACCGCGATGTTGATCGGCATGAAGCGCTTGACCCGGAACGGGTGCAGGAACTTCATCGGCGTCACGGTCAGCAGCGCCAGGCCGATCACGGTCAGCAGGGTGACCCAGGCATCGGGCTGGATGATGTACACACACAAGGCCACCACATTCCAGGCCGCCGGGAAGCCGACGAAATAGTTGTCCTTGCTCTTCATGTTCACGTTGCAGAAGCAGAACAGCGACGACACCAGAATCACCGACACCGCAAACAGGTGGGTAAATTCCGGCAGGTCGATATAGCGGTAGATAAACAGTGCCGGGATGAATACGTAGGTGAGGTAATCGATCACCAGGTCCAATACCGAGCCGTCAAAGCTGGGCAACACCGTACTGACGTTGACCCGTCGCGCCAGGGAACCGTCGACGCCATCGACCACCAGTGCCAGGCCCAGCCACAGCAGGCAGGCCTTGGGCGAGTTTTCCAGCAGCGCCAGGGTGGCCAGGAATGCCAATACCACGCCCGTGGCGGTGAAGCCGTGGGCGCCCCAGGCTTTGATTCTGGCTACATGCAGGGTCGATATCACGGGCGGTTCTCCAAAGGATCAAACGGGGCAGCCGACAGCGTAACGCCGTCGAGTCTGGCCGGGGAATGCAGGTATCGACCGGGAAGGCGGGGATAAGGTTCACCACCCGGCGTAGGGCCTAGCGTAGCAAGCGCAGGAAGTTTCGGCATCAACCCTGGCGAAACACCAGGGCCTTCAAGCCACTTTGCGGGTCGATATCCGGGAATTCCGGCGGGTTTTCCAGGCGTTGTACAAAGCGCAGGCCCGGTGCCTCGCGGGTGACGCCGTCGATCAGGAAGTCTTCGCCCAAGGCCGGATCGTTCATGCACGCCAGCACCGTGCCCTGGGCCGTGAGCAAGTCCGGCAGGCGACGCAGCACCCGCTGGTAGTCCTTGGTCAGCAGGAAGCTGCCTTTCTGGAAGGAGGGCGGGTCAATGATCACCAGGTCATAGGGGCCGCCGTGGGTGACTTTGGCCCAGGACTTGAACAGGTCGTGGCCCAGAAAGGTCACCTTGCTCAAGTCGTGACCATTGAGGCGATGGTTGTCGCGGCCACGGCTCAGGGCGCCTCGGGCCATGTCCAGGTTCACCACGTGCTCGGCGCCGCCTTCGATAGCGGCCACGGAAAACCCGCAGGTGTAGGCAAACAGGTTAAGCACGTGCTGGCCTTTGGCCTGCTCGCGCACCCAGTTGCGGCCGTAGCGCATGTCGAGGAACAGGCCGCTGTTTTGCTTTTTACCCAGGTCGATCAGGTAGCGCAGGCCGCCTTCGGTAATGGTCAGTTCGTCGAGGGCGTCACCGACCAGCCACTCGGTGGTGCTTTGCGGCAGGTAGCGGTGTTGCAGCGCTACGGTATGGGCGCCGAAACCGGCCCAGTCGATCTGCAACAACTGCTGCTTCAAGGCCTGCAGATGCTCGGTTTCCTTGAACAGCGCCACCAGCACCACGCCTTGCAGCCAGTCCACCGTCAGTTGCTCAAGGCCCGGCCAGCAGCGGCCACGGCCGTGGAACAGGCGCCGGGTTTCAGCGGGCGCACTGGCCAGGGCGGTGAGCAGATGGGCGTGCAGGGTAGCGAGTGCGTCTGGGGTCATCGGTGAGCGTCAGTGGTTGAGCGGGCGGCATTTTAAACACAATTGTGCGTCAGAGCGTGGCGATCAGGGCTGGGCCAAAGGTTTCGCGTAGAAAAACCGGGGCTATGTAGCGCTCGTAATGGGCCTCGGACAGCAGGAAAAACTCGCGGTCAATGGCATCGCGCAAGTCCGTGAGGGGACGCTCACGAAATTCCGGCAGCAACCCCAGACCATAGGCGTCCAGTTTTGACATCACTCGAGCACCCCGGGCAATCAGCTGGTACGCCCAGCAGTAGGGCGACTGTTGCGGCATGAAGCGAATCTTGCGGTCTTCCAGTTGCTGGCGCAGTCGCTGCGGGTCGAAGACTTCCAGCTTGCTGCTCATCACCTGCACCAGTAACTGTTCCAGGCGCAGCCACACCGCGTGCTTTTCCTCGGCGCTATAGCCATTCCACTGGATCACTTCATGGTGATAACGCTTGCAGCCCCGGCAGACCAGGTCACCGTAGACGGTGGAACACAGGCCTATGCAGGGCGTTTTGATGGTTTGATTGGGCATAAAAGGCAATTTGCGAAGTTTATGGAACACCGCGTTCCCGATGTGGGAGGGGGCTTGCTGCCGATAGCAGTCGTTCAGTTATCGTACCTGTGACTGATACACCGCTATCGCGAGCAAGCCCCCTCCCACATGTTGGAGCTGTGCTGTTGATCAATCCCAGCTCAGCGCGCCGCCAGTCTGGTACTCGATCACACGGGTTTCGAAGAAATTCTTCTCTTTCTTCAAGTCCATGATCTCGCTCATCCACGGGAACGGGTTGGTCGTGCCTGGGTACTCTTCCTTCAAGCCAATCTGCGACAAACGACGGTTCGCGATGAACTTCAGATAGTCCTCCATCATCGCCGCATTCATGCCGAGAACACCGCGAGGCATGGTGTCCCGCGCATATTCAATCTCCAGCTGCGTCCCCTGCAGGATCATCTGCGTTGCTTCTTCCTTCATCTCGGCATCCCACAAGTGCGGGTTTTCGATTTTGATCTGGTTGATCACGTCGATACCGAAGTTCAGGTGCATCGATTCATCGCGCAGGATGTACTGGAACTGCTCGGCGACGCCGGTCATTTTGTTGCGGCGGCCCATGGACAGGATCTGGGTGAAGCCGCAGTAGAAGAAGATGCCTTCCAGGACGCAGTAGTAGGCGACCAGGTTGCGCAGCAATTCTTTGTCGGTGTCGACGGTGCCGGTTTCGAACTTCGGATCGGAGATCGAACGGGTGTACTTCAGGCCCCAGGCGGCTTTTTTCGCGACCGATGGAATCTCGTGGTACATGTTGAAGATCTCGCCTTCATCCATGGCCAACGATTCGATGCAGTACTGGTAGGCGTGGGTGTGGATCGCTTCTTCGAAGGCCTGGCGCAGGATGTACTGGCGGCACTCGGGGTTGGTGATCAGGCGGTACACGGCCAGCACCAGGTTGTTGGCGACCAGGGAGTCGGCGGTGGAGAAGAAGCCGAGGTTGCGCATGACGATGCGACGTTCGTCGTCGGTCAGGCCTTCGGGGTTTTTCCACAGGGCGATGTCGGCGGTCATGTTGACCTCTTGCGGCATCCAGTGGTTGGCGCAGCCGTCGAGATACTTTTGCCAGGCCCAGTCGTACTTGAAGGGCACGAGTTGGTTGAGGTCGGCGCGGCAGTTGATCATGCGCTTTTCGTCGACGGCGACGCGGGCGGAGGCGCCTTCGAGTTCGGCGAGGCCTTCGGCGACGTCGAGTTTGTCCAGTTCGGCCTTGGCGCGCGCGATGGCAGCGGAGTCATTGGCGGTGACGGCGCGCGCTTCGATGGCGGCGGCAGCGCCGGC
>NZ_CVTV01000010.1:0-186348 GCF_900004865.1 Pseudomonas sp. 37 R 15
GGTATGACTCACCCACATGGGTTACAAATCAGTTCACGCACATAGGTAACAGTTTTTAACTGGCAGGGTCGATTTCGCGAGGATCTGACCATGCCCTGGAAAGAGCTGAAACCTATGGACCTTAAAGTAATGTTCATTGCCGATTACCTGTCCCAGAAGCACAGCCTTAGCCAGCTGTGCCGGGACTATGAGGTCAGCCGCAAGACTGGGTATAAGTGGATCAGGCGTTACGAGGCAGAGGGCCCGAGTGGGCTTGATGAACGTAGCCGCTGCCGCCACAACCAAACCTACGTGGTGCCCTTGGCTGTGAAACAGGCAATCGTTGAATTTCGCTTAAGTGGCGAGACGATCCCCGGCCCGAAAAAGATTCAGAATAGCCTCATGCAGCGTTTCCCAGATCAGGATCCGCCCTCGAAGACGACCATTTACAACATTCTCAAGGCAGCTGATTTGATTACCCCCAAGCCATTGCGCCGACGGGTGGCTGTGTATCCCAAGCCTTTACGCAAGGCAGAAAATCCCAACCAGTTGTTCAGCGCTGATTACAAGGGCCAATACCTGACCGGAGCAGGGATTTGGTGTTATCCGCTGACGATCATGGATCATGCCAGCCGGTTTTTGCTGGCGTGCCAGAGCATGAGCAGCACCAATCTGAAGGAAACCCAGCAAACCTTCGAAAGGGTTTTTCGCGAATACGGCCTGCCAGAGCGTATTCGTACTGACAATGGGATACCGTTTGCCAGCACCAGTCGTGCAGGGCTGTCACAGCTGTCGATTTGGTGGATGAGACTTGGGATCATTCCTGAGAGGATCGAGCCAGGTCGCCCAGATCAGAATGGGCGGCATGAGCGCATGCACCGGACGCTGAAAAGTACATTACCTCACCCGTCGGCAATTGCGTGGGAAGCCCAGCAGCGACACTTTGATCGCTTCCTGCAGCACTACAATTACGAGCGTGGACATGAGGCGCTTGGCCAGAAAACGCCTGCTGCTTGCTATACGCCTTCAACTCGAATGTACCCAGAGACGCTACCGGAAATGATCTATGCGAGTCATATTGAGAGTTACCTGGCCGACAGTAGCGGAATCATCAATCGAGGAGGCATGCGGGTTTATGTTGGCAATCTACTTTGTCACCAGACCATCGGAATGGAGATGATCGGTGATGGGGTATGGAATGTAATCTTCGGTCCTGTGATCTTGGGCCATGTGAATGCGAGAGATGCAAAGAACGGTTATGTCTCAATCAAAGTGTCACCTATGTGAGTGCACTTTTTTGTAACCCATGTGGTTGACCCGTACATCTTGCCCCACCACTCGGCACCTCGCTTAGGCTCGGTGTGCCCGCAATCCGCCATGGATTTGGGGGGCCGCCGCCACGCGCCATCCATGGCGCGGGGCGGCTAAACCGGCATCCCTGCCGGTTTACCCCCCAAATCCATGGCGGATTACGGCCAGCGTGGTTTGACGGGGCGCCTAAGATCAAAAGCAGATCAAGATCAAGATCAAGATCAAGAGCGGCTCGCTTCGCATCGTGGTTACCGTAGGGGCTGCGAACGACAGTTGTGTAGATACCGCGCAGCGATGACGCCTTAAAATGCAAAAAGCCCCGCCATTCTCATGGCGGGGCTTTTGTTTTTTCAGCGTGTCACTCAGTACTGCGGGTCGCCCACATGCAGGATCTTCATGCCATTGGTGCCACCGGTGGTGTGGTAGCTGTCGCCCTTGGTCAGGATGACCCAGTCGCCTTTCTCTACGACGCCGCGTTTGACCAGCTCGTCGATGGCGTTCTGGCTGACTTCGTTCGGTGCCAGCGATGCTGGATCGAAAGGAATGGTGTACACGCCGCGGAACATCGCCGCGCGGGCCTGGGCTTCGCGGTGTGGGGTGAACGCGTAGATCGGCACCGAGGAACGGATGCGCGACATGATCAACGGCGTATAGCCACTTTCGGTCAAGGCGATGATTGCCTTGACGCCCGGGAAGTGGTTGGCGGTGTACATGGCCGCCAGGGCGATGCTCTGGTCGCAGCTTTCGAAAACCTTGCCGATGCGGTGGCTGGAGGTCTTGCTGGTGGGGTGCTTTTCAGCGCCGACGCAGATGCGCGCCATGGCCTGCACGGCCTCCAGTGGGTACGGGCCGGCGGCGCTTTCAGCCGAGAGCATCACGGCGTCGGTGTAGTCGAGCACGGCGTTGGCCACGTCGGACACTTCGGCGCGGGTCGGCATCGGGTTCTGGATCATCGACTCCATCATCTGGGTCGCAACGATCACCGCTTTGTTGTGGCGGCGTGCGTGCAGGATGATTTTCTTCTGGATACCGATCAGCTCGGCGTCGCCGATTTCCACGCCCAGGTCGCCACGGGCGACCATCACGGCGTCCGACGCCTTGATCAGGCCATCGAGGGTTTCGTCATCGGCCACGGCTTCGGCGCGTTCGATCTTCGCCACCAGCCAGGCGGTACCACCGGCTTCGTCGCGTAGTTTACGGGCGTATTCCATGTCGGCGGCGTCGCGCGGGAAGGACACGGCGAGGTAGTCCACTTCCATCTCGGCGGCGAGCTTGATGTCGGCCTTGTCTTTTTCAGTCAGGGCCGGTGCGGTCAAGCCACCGCCGCGACGGTTGATGCCTTTGTGGTCGGACAGCGGGCCGCCGATGATCACGGTGCAATGCAGTTCGGTCGGGGTCGCGGTGTCGACGCGCATGACCACGCGGCCGTCATCGAGCAGCAGTTCGTCGCCGACGCCGCAGTCCTTGACCAGGTCCGGGTAGTCGATGCCGACGATGTCCTGGGTGCCTTCCGTCAGCGGATGGCTGGTGGAGAAGGTGAATTTGTCACCAATCTTCAGCTCGATCCGCTTGTTGGCGAATTTGGCGATACGGATCTTCGGGCCTTGCAGGTCACCCAGCAGCGCCACGAAGCGGCCGTGTTTGGCGGCCAGGTCACGCACCAGCTTGGCGCGAGCCTTGTGCTCGTCCGGGGTGCCGTGGGAGAAGTTCAGACGGGCAACGTCCAAACCAGCCAGAATCAGCTGTTCGAGGACTTCCGGCGAGTTGCTGGCCGGGCCAAGGGTGGCGACGATTTTGGTACGACGGACGGACATGCACAGACTCCTGAGTTCAAGCGCTGGGGAAGGCTACTATGCTCTTTCGTTGTAGTCATTGTTCGTTTGCACTACTTATTGACGATCGGCTTGTTTTTGCTGCGGTTGAAAAGACGAACGCCCTTGAAGATTTTCGACGCGGGGTCGATACACTGCACAAGACAGGAGAACCCCATGCGAATTTTGCTCGTTGCTGCCCTGGCCGTCAGTGTTGTCGGCTGCACCCGCTGGTCAATGGACCACCATTTGAACAACGCTTACCGCGCCTATGGGGTGGGTGATTGTGCGCGGGTCACGCTGGAGTTGTCCCAGGTCGACCGCGAGAGCCGCACCCGCCGTTATGTGCAACCCGAGGTGTCGATGCTGCGCGGGCAGTGCCTGGAACGGCAGAAGCTGTTCGTCGATGCCGCGCAAACCTATCAATTCATCATCAGCCAATACCCGTCCAGCGAGTACGCTTACCGCGCCCGTGCACGGCTCGATACCCTGCGCCAGTTGGGGCATTACTCCGGCGCAAGTGTGGCGCAACCACAGCCGTCGTCGCTGTAGTGATATTTGGCGTTTGATAACTGGCCTGGTGCCAGTCTTGGGCTACTCTTTGAATGTCTGTTTGTACAACTTTCTATTCAAAAGAATGCAACGTCCGGATTCGGCAGCGGTCTGGTGACAACGGCTCGTTTCGAATCACTGGCTTTATGGGATGGCGACCTCACCATGTTTATCGAACGACGGATCGAACGGCATCAGTTGCCTTATTTCTTGCAGGTGTTCAATCGGCTTACGGACAAGCCAATCGGTTTTCTGGGCGACGTTTCCGAAGCCGGGCTGATGCTGATCAGCCAGTTACCGATGATGATCGGCGCCGACTTCGAGCTGCGCTTGAAGATTCCCGGGCCGCACGGCGAGTTACAGACCGTCGATCTTACCGCGACCTGTCTGTGGAGCCGTGAAGACGTCAACCCGCAGCATTACGACTCAGGGTTCCGCGTGCTTAATGCATGCGAAGAATACGCACAGCTGATCAGCGCCTTGTTGCATTACTTCAGCTTCGACCCGCTACAGGCATCCGTCTGAACAGCAGGTGCTGTCGGCTATGGCGGCTGTGTCCACCGTGGCCGTGCGCTTGCGTTCAGAACACGCCGGCTTTTTTCCAGCGCAGGTAACGCGTCACCAGCGCGGCGCCCAACGCCGACGGCAGGCTATCCAACACTGGCAGCCCATGGGCACCCAGGCGGTCATGCAGTTGGTTGCGCGTGTTGAGGTAGTCAATTGCGCCGCTGTAGGCCAATGCTTCGGGCAGGGTTTGGACCGGGGCCTGGCGCAGTTGATCGAGTACGTCCTCTCGCAAGCTCGCGATCAGCACCCGATGGTGCCGGCCGATGCGCTTGATCGCACTCACCAGTGCTTCATCGTCTTCATCGCGCAGGTTGGTGACCACGATTACCAATGCGCGGCGTTTTTGCCGAGCCAGCAATTGGCTGGCGGCGGCCTCGTAGTCAGCTGTCCTGCGTGTGCTTTGCAAGTCGTAGACCGCATTGAGCAAAACGTTCAACTGACCGCTGCCCTTGGCCGGCGCCAGGTAACGCGGCTGTTCGCTGGCAAAGGTACACAACCCTACGGCATCGCCTTGGCGCAGGGCGACGTAACTCAGTAACAGACAGGCATCCAGCGCGTGGTCGAAGTGGGACAACTCGTCGTCCTGGCTGCGCATGCGCCGGCCGCAATCGAGCATGAACACAATCTGCTGATCACGCTCATCCTCATATTCACGGGCAATCGGCGTGCGTTGTCGTGCCGTGGCTTTCCAGTCAATCTGACGCAGGCTGTCACCGTCGCGGAACTCGCGTAATTGATGAAACTCCAGGCCCGGTCCACGTCGCTGATGCTGGCGTACACCCAGTTGGCTCAGCCAGTTATCCACCCCCTGCAAGTGCGCGCCGGATAACCGCGCGAAGTCCGGGTACACGCGAGTGGCGTCCGGGACTTCTAGCCAGCGCCGCGCCGACCACAACCCCAAGGGGCTGGGCAAATGGATTTCGCAGCGGCTGAAGCTGAAATGCCCACGTCGCACGGGGCGCACGCGATAGCCCAACTCACCACGCTCGCCTGGGCGCAGCGAAATGGATTGCGGCAGGTTATCCACAACCAGCCCGTCGGGCACGTGATCGAACACCTGCACGGTCAGCGGCTGTGGATAGTCGTGTTCCAGTGACAGGCGCACTTCTCCCCAGCGCCCCAACGCGAGGCTACCGGGCAGCGTCCTGTGCACGCGTGCCGAAGGGCGGCGGCGTAACCGTATGGCATCGAGCATCGCCAGCAACAGCAGGGCCAATAGCAGGCCCCAGGCGATTGCGTGCAAGGTATCGGGCACCTTGAACTGCAAGGCCATCGACGCGCCCAGCAGGATACTGAGGGCCAACAGGACACCCAGCCAGGTCAGGAACAGACGGGTCGGTTTCATGCCGGCGCTACTGCCTGGGGGCCGCAATCTGGTCGAGCAACTGCTTGATCACCTGGTCCACCTCCAGGCCATCGATGTCCAGTTCGGGCGCGAGGCGTATGCGGTGACGCAGCACTGCCAGGGCGCATCCCTTGACGTCATCCGGGGTCACGAAGTCGCCGCCGCGCAACAGCGCACGGGCACGGGCGCCGCGAATCAGGGCGATAGAGGCCCGTGGGCCGGCGCCGATAGTCAAGCCTGGCCAACTGCGCGTGGCCCGCGCCAGGCGTACGGCATAGTCGAGCACCTGTTCATCCAGAGGCATGCCGCTGGCGATCTGCTGCATCTGTACCACGTCTACGGCCTGCAGAACGGTACGCAAAGGTTGCACATCGAGCATGTCGGCCCTGGACGAGCGGGTCACTTCGCGCACCATGTCCACTTCCTGTTGGGCGTCGGGATAGTCCATGCGCACCTTGAGCATGAAGCGGTCCAGCTCAGCTTCGGGCAGCGGGTAGGTGCCTTCCTGCTCGATCGGGTTCTGGGTGGCAAGCACCATGAACGGCGCGCCGATGGGTAAGGCCTCGCCCTCCAGGGTGACCTGGCGCTCCTGCATGGCTTCGAGCAGTGCGGCCTGGGTCTTGGCCGGGGCGCGGTTGATCTCGTCGGCCAGCAGCAAGTGGGTGAACAACGGCCCCTTGCGCAGCTTGAACTGTTCGGTCTGCAGGTCGTACACCGCGTGGCCGGTGACATCGCTGGGCATCAGGTCCGGCGTGAACTGGATGCGTGCGAAATCGCCGCCGAAGCAACGGGCCAACGCACGCACCAGCAACGTTTTGCCTAGGCCGGGTACACCTTCTAGCAGCACATGCCCGCCTGCAATCAACGCAGTGAGCACGTCATCGATCACCGCGTCCTGGCCAATGACTGCCTTGCGTAATTCAATGCGCAGGGCCTGGGCCTGTTGGCTGGCGTTTTGGATAGTATTTTCTGCGGTCAGGGTTGTGGCCGTTGGAGAGTCGCTCATAGGGCATTCCTGAGTTTTTGCAGGCACGCCACCTGGCGGCTGAAATCGGCGCTGGAGAGCCGTTTCAGCGCAGGTGCGCCGAGTGCCTGGCGGATGATAAGGGAGGGTTGTCGCGTCAGGTGTTCCAGCACCTGGCATTGGTCTGCCGTGTCGAGGTGTTCAAAGCCGGGGTGACGGCGCCGTGCGGTGCGCAGCAGGTCCTGCTGCAAGGCTTGCAGCAAGGCGCCCTGGCCGCTGCGGCGTAGCAGGAAGTCGGCGCTGGCGCGCAAATGCTCCTGTAGCTGTCGACGCGCCTTGGGCGCGGGCGCCAGGATCGGGCCCTGGCGCATGCCGGCGTGCCAGAGTGCCAGGGCAATCAGTGCGACCAGCGCGACGAGGGCCTGGGGGAAGTAACGGACCAGCAGGGTAAGCAGGTTGTCCGCGTCGCTGTTGAACAGCAGGGTGACGTCGGTGCCCTGGTTCAGGTACCACAGCAACCAGGCGTTGTCGTGTTTGCCGATATCTGGAGTTTTCCACAGGTCGCTGTCGGTGAGCACCGTGACGCGGCCTGACCCGAGGTCAAGTTGCATCAGATGGCTGGACTGGGCGCTGTTGGCTGAAAACTGCGCCAGGTGCCTGGGGTCCGTCAGGTTGAAGGCGGTGTCGAAACTGAAATACGCCGGCGCGGTTTCATTGTCGACATACAGTTTGGTGAGGTCCGGCGCGATTTTTTTGCGCGGTGGCGCCGGCTCGTCGAAGTCATCGCTGAAGGTCTGGTGAAGATTGAGACGATCGAGCAGCAGGTCGCCGCTTTTGCCGGTCTCTTCATCCCATATCGCCTCGGCCACCAGCAGCAGGTGCCCCCCGGCTTTTGCCCACGCCAGCAGTTGTTCGACCTGGCGTGGGCTCATGTTGCCACGCTCCCCCAGCAACAGCAGGCTATGGCCCGGGGCGGGCAGGTCCGCAAGCCGCTCAAGCCCGTTGGCATGCGCCACCGTCAAGCCTTGCTGGCGCAGGAAATGCTCGGCCGCCAAATAGGGATTGGCCACTGCCTCCGGCGACGGGCCGCGGTCCACCACCTCCTCATAAGGAATTGCCTTGTGCCAGGCATACAGGCCGCCCGCTCCCAACAGGCAAGCCAGCAGCGCGACTATCCACAGTAATGGCCGGTTCATTGGCTGGCCCTGCTACTGAAGAGTGCGCGCCAATCGCTGCACAGCTTTTGCCGGGCGGTATCGGGAGGCAGTCGATGGCCGTAGGCGAGGTTTTGCCAGTGATCAGTCAATTCGCGACTGAATGCCAGCAACTGCGGTTGCTGCAAATGATCAATGCGCTCCAGCACCTGGCCCTCGGTGTCGGCACCTTTGAGTGGCAGGTTGAATTCGTGCAGCAGTCGGCTGAGCAGGCCGCGATACAGCAAGCCAAGGGCTTCGCGCGGTTGGGTGGGCCACAGCTGTTCGGCGGCGCTGGCGATATCATCGGGCAACGTCTCGATCCCCACTTCCAGGCCGAACAACTGGGCAGGCGCAGGTTTTGCGGTTTTGGGTTTAGGTCGCCGCCTGCGGCTGACAAACGTGCGCAGCCATTCACGGTAGCGCCACATCACCAGGGCCAGCCCGCCAATCACCACGCTCCATAGCAGTATCTCCAAGCCTTGGGCCAAGTGCTTGAAGGCATCGCTGTTGAAGTTGTCGAGCAATTGCTGGAGCCAGCCAGGTAATTTACCGTCGCCGTGGGTTTTGCGGGCCGTGGCGGGTTTTTCCTCGCCAAAACGATAACGGGTGACGGTTTCCTGATTCTTGAACGGCGGGCTTTCCAGTGATGCTTTGATCGACTGCTTGGCCGCCTGGGTACTGAGTGGCTTCGGATCAGCGGTTTGATCGGCCAGCGCCGATGGGCTCAGTTGCACCAGTGTGAGACCGACGACCAGCAGCAACAGCGGTACGACGCTGCTCAGGCGTTGGCGCAACCGGCGAAATACCAGTTCCAGGTCCCAGGCCTCCAGGGCGGTGCGACGGTTGAGATACAGGCTGAAACCGCAGGCGACGTAGATGGGTTCCCAGAACACCAGCACCAGCGCATAGAAAGCGTTGCTCAGGTGTTCCAGCCATAGCCCCTGCGGGCCTGTCGCCAGTACCAGCCGCTGCCAGTCCCACTCCAGTTCGACCTGTTCCGGGATGAATAGATAAAACAGCGCCATGCACCCGAACCACAGGCCGATCTCCAAATGCACCCCGATGATCGTCAACCAGCGCGCGGCACCTGCATTGCGCTGTTGCAGTACGCCCAGGCGCTGTTGACGCACTGGCCCATCCAGGCCTTCGAGCTGGCTCACCGGCAGCATGAAGCTGCGGCTCAGGCTCAGCCGGCGCCAGGTCAGGCTGGCAAACAGTTGCCCCTTGAGCAGGCGTGGCCACTGGCGAACGGCCTGTTTCAGGCTCGGCGTTTCACCGAACAAGGCCTTGGAAAGAACGTATAAGGGCAAGCGCTCGAAGGCGGGCTTCAGCCACCAGAACAGGAATAGGGCGTAAGACGGGTACTGCCACAGCAATGCGGTGAGCAGAATAAACACAGGCAGGCTGACCAGGGCCCAACTGCTCATCAGCACTGCACGATGTTCCCGGGCCATCAGTACGCCGAGGTCCATGGCTTCCCAGGAGGTACGCGGGCGGATCACCACGCTGGCGTCAGTCAGGCGCATGGCGAGTCCGGCCGGCGAAGATCAGGTAGGCGGCCACCAGCAGCCACAGTGCGCTGCCCACCAGGTATTTGATCCAGGGCGCAATGCTCGTGGTGGATGACCAGTAGGCTTCGATGAACGCTGCGATCAGCAGGAACACCATGACCCCGCAGAGCATCTGCACGCTTTTACGGGCCGTCAGGCGCAGGGATTCGCTACGTGCCAGGGGCCCTGGCGCGATCAGTGACCAGCCCAGTTGCAGGCCTGCCGCACCGGCCAGTGCGATGGCGCTGAGTTCGAAGGCGCCATGGCCGATCACGAATGACCAGAAGGTCTGGCCGTAGCCGATTTCACTCAGGTGTCCGGAGACGGCCCCGATGATCAAGCCGTTGAATATCAGGAAGAACACGCTGCCCAGGCCGAACAGCAAGCCGGCGGCAAAGGTCTGGAAAGCGATGCCGATGTTGTGCATCACGTAGTAGCCAAACATCATCCAGTCTTCACTGGCGGCACGTTCGGCCGCACGGCCCAGGCGGCTGGCGGCGGGGTCGTACATGCTTTGCATCTCGGCCACCTGTTGCGGGCTGACGATGCTGTAGATCAGGTCGGGAAACAGGTAGACCAATAAAGCTACGCTCAGCAGGCTGCCGAAGAACAGCAGGCTGGCGATCAGTACGAAGCGCCATTGCTCACGCACCAGGCGCGGGAAGTCGGCGAGGATGAAAGCCAGCACGTTCGCTGTCGTTTGGCTGCGATGGCGATACAGTTGTTGGTGCCCGCGCAGCGCCAGTTGTTGCAGGCGGTCCACCAGGTAGCTGCTGTAGCCGCGTTCCTGGGCCAGGGCCAGGTGTTGGCACAGGCGTCGATATTGATGAGGGAAGTCGGCCACCTCGGTGGCTTTGCCTCGCTCCAGCTGGTTCAGCTGTTCGGCGAACGTCTGCCACTGCTGCTGGTGCCGACTTTCAAAAAGGCTCTGCTTCATGTAGGCCCCAACAAACCATGGGCCACACCGTTGAGTTGCTCCACGGCGCGGGCTGGAGACACCTGCAAGGGCGCCGCGAGGATTGCAGCCAGTTCATGCACCCGCTCGGCAGACAGGTCCGCCTGGCGTTCGGCGAAACCGAGGATGGCCCGCTGTTCGCTCAGTTCCAGCGCGAAGGGCAGGCGCAGGGGGGCTGCTTGAGGTATGGGCGGGCGCGCCAGCGACTGTTCGCGATAGACCACCAGCGTACCCGCTGCCAGATCGCCGAGCCGCTTGAAGTGCGGGTGTTGCAGGCAACTGATGGCGCCGAAGAAGTAGCCGAAGGGCAACATGTCGACAAAACGCAGGAGGTTGCGGATCAGTGACGCCGACCAGCCGATGGCGGTGCCGTCGTCCTGTACCACCCGCAGGCCCATGACCTGCTTGCCAGGCGAACAGCCCTGGTTGAGCACTTCGAACAGCACCATGTACCACCAGCTGACCAGGAACAGCAGCAGCGCGCCCAGGCCAAGCCCGAGGTTGCCAAGCAGCGCCAGGGGCACAAGCAGGATGCCCATGATCACACCACGCGCGAGCAGATCGAAGGCGTAGGCCAATGCCCTTGGCGCGAGGCCGGCAGGGCGCAAGGGCAGGTCGATACCCTCGGGGGTCTCGATCTGGTAGCAGGTATCCAGAGGAGCTGTTGGCATTGCGATCCTTGGCAGCGCGAAGCAACTGAGAGACACGGATGCTAGCAGTGTCGAGGCGGGAAGCAACCCTTCAAGATTTTACTGGATATTTGTCCAGTAAAGGTATCGCTGGCCCCTGACACCTTGCAGCGCCTAGACTTTGCCGGTCTTCAGCACAGGAACAGCCCGTGACCTCCATTTTCTGGTACGACTATGAAACCACCGGGATCAACCCGCGCAGCGATCGCCCGCTGCAGGTAGCCGGCATTCGTACCGACCTCGAGCTCAACGAGGTCGGCCCGCCGATCAATCTGTATTGCCAGCCCAGCGACGATATCCTGCCCCATCCGGCAGCGTGTGCGATCACCGGTATAACGCCGCAGGTCCTGGCGCAGAAAGGCCTTGCCGAGGCGGATTTCATGACGCGGGTGCATGCCGAACTCGCGGCCCCCGGTACCTGCGGCGCGGGTTATAACACCCTGCGCTTTGACGATGAAATGACGCGCTACAGCCTGTACCGCAACTTTTTCGACCCTTATGCGCGCGAGTGGCAGGGCGGTAACAGCCGCTGGGACTTGATCGATGTGATGCGTACCGCGTATGCCCTGCGCCCGGACGGGATTGTGTGGCCCGAGCAGGACGGGCGCGTGACGCTCAAGCTTGAACGCCTGACGCAAGCCAACGGCATCGATCATGGCCAGGCCCACGATGCGTTGTCTGACGTGCGCGCGACCATCGCCCTGGCGCGATTGGTGCGGGAAAAACAACCCAAGCTGTATGAGTGGCTGTTCCAGTTGCGTAGCAAGCAACGGGTGATGGACCAGGTGCGCTTGCTGCAGCCGCTGGTGCACATTTCTGGACGCTTCAGCGCCGAGCGGCATTATCTGGGGGTGGTCTTGCCGTTGGCTTGGCATCCGCGCAATCGCAATGCACTGATTGTGTGTGACCTGGGGCTCGATCCGCAGGCCCTGCTCGAACTGGATGCCGAGACGTTGCGCGAGCGCCTCTATACGCGGCGCGATGAGCTGGCGGAGGGTGAACTGCCGGTGCCGCTCAAGTTGCTGCACATCAACCGCTGCCCGGTCGTCGCGCCCTTGAAAGTGCTGCGCGCGCAAGATCACGAGCGGCTGCAATTGGATAGGGAGGTTTACCAGGCGCGGGCGCTGCGACTAACTGACGCACAGGAAGTTTGGCGTGACAAGTTGGCGAGCGTTTACGCCGAGGAGGAATATGCGCCGAATGCCGATCCGGAGCAGCAGCTCTATGAGGGTTTTATCGGCGACCGTGATCGGCGCTTATGTGAACAAGTTCGCCTGGCAGAGCCGGTACAACTGGGACGCCAGCAATGGCCGTTCGATGATCATCGATTGCCTGAATTATTATTCCGCTATCGCGCGCGTAACTTTCCTGAAACCTTGAACAATGAGGAGCAAGAGCGCTGGAGACTTTTCTGTCAGCAACGGTTGTCAGACCCGGTATGGGGCGCACCCAATACCCTGGCGGCATTTAAGCTGGCCCATAAGGAGTTGAAAAACAGTGCGACAGCGTTTCAGTGCCAGGTACTGGGTGAATGGCAAGACTATGCCGACTCTTTAGCGGCCCGCCTGAATCTGTAGCCGAGCAACTGCAAACATCCAGACAATAAAAAACGCCAGCAAGCTGGCGTTTTTAATGTGTCGCGTATCGGATGGGGTTCCGACCAGGCTTAGCCCAGCAGGGTAGCCCAACCTTCTACCACGTCACCGCCCCACTTGGCTTTCCACTCTTTCAGCGTCTTGTGATTGCCACCTTTGGTTTCAATCACTTCACCGTTGTGCGGGTTTTTGTACTGCTTGACCTTGCGAGCACGTTTGGTGCCGGTAGTTTTCACAGCGCCGCGCGGTGCTTTAACTTTGGATTCCGGATCCAGCAGCGCGATGATGTCACGCAGGGATTTGGAGTATTCGCCCATCAGGGTGCGCAGTTTGCCTTCAAATTCCAGCTCGGTTTTCAGCTTGTCGTCTTGCGACAGGTTCTTCAAACGGGCTTGCAGCTCTTTGATAGCTTCTTCGGTGGCGCGGTATTCGTTGATCAGAGACATGTGGACTACCTTATGTAGAACGCTGATTGACAGGGTGAGTGGCCTAATAATAGTCAGGCAATTTCATCAAGTAAACATTTAAGCAGCTATTCGGGTGAATTAGAGTGAAGTTTTTCGCAGCGCTGTGCAGTCGAGTTAATTAGTGGGGCGCGCGGCTAAAAACAATCAGCTTAATTCTGCTAAGTGCCGAGCGTGCGTGTGTAAGGCCATATAACGGTGGTAAAACCTTACGCTATTAAGGGGTGTTGCCAGCGCCGGGGATCAGAATAAGGCACAAGGAGTACTGCAGTTTTTCTGCGCAATCGCTAGAATGGCGGCCTTTGCGAAGTTCTGGAGTTTCCCCCTAATGCGCACTTTTCGGCTGGTGATTGCTTGCCCGGACCGGGTTGGCATCGTTGCCAAGGTCAGTAACTTTCTGGCTTCTCATAACGGTTGGATCACCGAGGCGAGCCATCACTCGGATGATCTCAGCGGTTGGTTTTTCATGCGTCACGAAATTCGTGCCGATACCTTGCCTTTTGGTCTGGAAGCTTTTCGTGAGGCGTTTGCGCCGATCGCCGAAGAGTTTTCGATGACCTGGCACATCACCGACACAGAACAGAAGAAACGTGTCGTGCTGATGGCCAGCCGTGAATCCCACTGCCTGGCGGACCTGCTGCACCGCTGGCACAGCGATGAACTCGATTGCGAGATCGCCTGTGTAATCTCCAACCATGACGACCTGCGCAGCATGGTCGAGTGGCATGGCATCCCCTATTACCATGTGCCGGTCAACCCGCAGGACAAGGAGCCCGCATTCGCCGAGGTATCGCGCCTGGTCAAGCAGCACGATGCCGACGTGGTGGTGCTGGCGCGCTACATGCAGATCCTGCCGCCGGAACTGTGCCGCGAATACGCCGGCAAGGTGATCAACATTCACCACAGCTTCCTGCCGTCGTTCGTGGGGGCCAAGCCTTATCACCAGGCGTCCCTGCGCGGTGTGAAGCTGATCGGCGCGACCTGTCACTACGTCACCGAAGAGCTGGACGCCGGTCCGATCATCGAGCAGGACGTGGTGCGCGTCAGCCATAGCGACAGCATCGAAGACATGGTGCGTTTCGGCCGCGACGTCGAGAAGATGGTGTTGGCCCGTGGCTTGCGTTATCACTTGGAAGATCGCGTATTGGTGCACGGCAACAAGACCGTGGTGTTCTGACCGACGCGTTTTGATTGAACAAGCAGGGGCCCGGGAGTAAAACTCTCCGGGCCCTTTTCATTTTCAGGAGGCGGCCATGACCGACCCACTCGACAAGGCGACTTCCAGGCCACCCGCTACCGTGGGCGAGGGCTGTCTGAGTCGCTACGACCCGGACGCGCTGGATGCGCAGGATGGTACTGACTTTCCCGGTGCTGCCCAGTTGTGGGAACAGTTGCAGGATGAGAAGCCGCCCGCTGCTCCCGAAAAAGACACTTGAGCAGCGGCTTGCCCACCATCAACAGAAACACTGGCGCACCGGCCAGCAGATAGAAGTAGTAGGTCACTGCCCGCCAGATCAGGATGGCCGCCGCCGCCGTGGCGTTGCCCACCATCGGCGCGAGCAATGCCGCCGACGTCAACTCCGCCGCCCCGGCCCCGCCTGGCAGCAGGCTGAATTGCCCGGCGGTCAATGACAGCATCTGGATCAGGAAGCTCCAGGCCCACTGCACCTGCCCACCCAGGCCACGCAGCGCCAGGTACAACACGCTGTAGCGTAATAACCAATGCAGGCTGGTCAGCGCGAACACCCCGAGCAGAGTGCTCCAGGGCAATTTCAGCGTTTGGGTGAATGCCGCAAGAAAGCGCAGCAACCGGCGGGCCCAGCGCCGGCGGGTGCCGACGCGCACCTTCATGGCCTTGAGTGCCCGTCCGGCCAGGCGAATCAGGCGGCGATGAAAGCGCACCACCAACACGCAGCCGACGATTCCACCGACCATCGACACGGCACTGAGCCCCAGCAGCCCTTCCAGGCGTGGGCTGAGCGTATGGAACAGCGCATACAGCACGATGCCCACCAGTGCGCAGAAAAAGAACAGCAAGTCACTCAACTGGTCCATGGCAAACACCGCGCTGCCATGGGCGGGCCGTATGCCGTTGCGTGCCAGCAGTCCCATCAGCGTCAGTGGTCCGCCGCTGCCGCCTGGGGTCGCGCACGTGGCGAATTCGGTCGATATCACCACGCCCAGGCTTTTGCGCCATCCCAACCGACTGCGCTGCTGGCCAAGCAACAAGCGCAGGCGCAGGCTGTTGATCAACCAGCAGCCGATGATCATGACAAACATCCCCAGTAACTGGGGCAGGGGGAACTGGCGCAGGCGCGCAACGGTTTCGCCGCCACCCAGCCACACCGGGATCACCAGTGCGACCATCAGCGCCAGCACCAGCCAGATCAGCCGGCGCATGGCAGCGTCGACAGCCACGCGGATTTGGTCTGTGGCGTGCGTCCATCGTCAAGCAGGCGCTCCAGGGTTTGCAGCCAGTAATCACGGGAAAATGCGTGACGCATATCGACGGGGTGCAACCCTAATCGGATCACCGGTGCGCACTGCCAGCGCTGTTCGCGTCGATCGCTCAAGACCCTGGACATGCCTCGGCGCCACGCACTGCGCGCGCTCCACACCAGGCCCGGGGCGTGGATGGGCGTGAAGTCAGGCAGGCGATACAGGTGCTGCGGGTCGCTGGTGTAACTCAGCGGTAGCTGGCGCAACGCCAGCCGCGTGCCCTGGCTCATCAACCAGGCGGGAGCGACAAACCCTTGCAGGGGCCAGTCATTGCGCTGGAATACCTCGATGCCGTCGGTCAAGCGCCGCAAGGCCTCGGCCTCGGACAACTGGTAGAACTCGCCCTCATGGGTATAGATGCGCCGCATGAACCATTGCCGTGGCGTACGCGGCCGGGGTTGGTCGTCGCAGTGGTAATACCCGTGCAAGGTGAGTTCATCGCCTTTGGCTACACGGTTGTCGAGCAGGCGGCGGAAGTCTGCATGGGCGGCCAGAGCGTTGTGATGATGAAAGTCCGGAACGACCAGCCAGGTGATAGGGACATTGCCGAGGGCATCGACAGCCTCGACAAAGGGCCGGTAATCGGCCCACGTGCTCGGCGCCACGTCGTGCAGCACCAGCATGACCGATCGTTCA
This sequence comes from Pseudomonas sp. 37 R 15, assembly GCF_900004865.1. Taxonomy (NCBI): domain Bacteria; kingdom Pseudomonadati; phylum Pseudomonadota; class Gammaproteobacteria; order Pseudomonadales; family Pseudomonadaceae; genus Pseudomonas; species Pseudomonas sp. 37 R 15. Next base: position 16,114 of record NZ_CVTV01000010.1, read on the forward strand.
ACCATGGGCGAGCATCGGCTTTTGTGTGCCGAGCACGGCGTGGTAATGCCCCAGCAGGCTGTCCACCACCGCATCCCACGCGTAATGCTGTTCGACATGGCGCCGGGCCTGTTCTCCCAGACGGCGGCTGTCGGCGCCAAACAGTTCGCATACCGCATCGGCCATCGCCTTGGGGTTGTTGGGCGCGCAGAGCAGGCCGCAGCGCTCGTCGACAATCTCAGTGAAGGCCCCGGCCGCCACGGCGACCACCGGAATGCCGCAGGCCATGGCTTCCAGAATGACCAGGCCGAAGGTTTCCTGGTCACCGCCATGCAGCAACGCATCGGCACTGGCCATCAGGCGGGCAACATGATCGGCCGGGCGGAAGCCATCGACTACGGTGACATTGTCCGGCACATTGGCCGGCATGCCGGAACCCACCAACAATAAGTGATAGCCCTCGCCCAGGCGCTTCATGCAGTTGAGCAGCACCGGCAGGTTTTTCTCCTTGGAGCCACGCCCGGCGAAAATCAGCAGCCGGGTGTCTTCATCGATCCCCAGTTCGGCGCGCAGGCCGGGGTCGCGCACGGCGGGGGTAAAGGTTTGCAGGTCGACGCCCAGGGGTTGCACGAAGACATTTTTCACCCCAAGCCCGATGAGTTTGTCGGCCATCACCTGGCTGGGAGCCAGTACCCGGTCAAAATTCCCATAGAGTTTGCTGACATAAGCTTCGACGTTGGGGGTAAACCAGGCGCCCATGCGGTTACGCACCAGCAGGGGAAGATCGGAGTGATAAAAGCCGATGACGGGCACATCCAGCTGGCGCCGGGCGTCCAGGGCCGCCCAGGCGGTCAGGTAGGGATCGCCGACCTCGATCAGATCAGGCTGCAAATCGTGCAGGACATTTCGCCAAGGCGCCAGGCGCAGCGGAAAGCGGTAGCCTTTGCCGAAGGGCAGCGGCGGCGCCGGCACCTCGAAAATACCATCGCGCTCACTCAAATGGGCTCCCGGCACCAATAGGCTGTGGCGAATGCCGGGCTTGAGCGCCAGGCGCCGGTGCTTGGCGTCCAGATAAGTGCGCACGCCACCGCTGGCCGGGGCGTAGAACATGGTTATGTCAGCGATATGCACGATGAACATCCCTCCGATCCATTGCTCTCCTTAACGTGGACCTGAGGTAAGGATAGATGTTCGATCGGGATTGGTGTCGTGCTGCGTGTTCGAGCTTGAAATGATGGGGGAGGGGCTTGCCCTGATACCAGTCAGTTAAGCGAACACCGCCCTCTGTAGGAGCGAGCAAGCTCGCTCCTACAAAAAGCCTTAGCTGACTGGTATCAGGGCTTGTTCCCGATGGCGGTGTGTCATCTCCCTCATCGGGGCATAGGTATCTACACACCTCCGTAGCACCTGACCGTAACCACGATGCGAAGTGAGCCGCTGTAAAAGCGGAACCGTTAGCAGCCGTTACCGCAGAAACGGATATGTACTCGGTCTGATCCAATATCCTGGCCGGCCCAGAGGCCGCCATCGGGGGCAAGCCCCCTCCCACATTTTTACCGAGTACCGCCAAGCTCCTCTGTGTATCAGATGCGGAAGCTGCCCACCAATTGCTTCAGGCGGGCGGCTTGCCGTTCAAGGTCGGTGCAGGCGCGCAGCGTCGATTGCAGGTTTTCCACGCCTTCCTGGTTGAGGGTGTTGATTTCAGTAATGTCCATATTGATCGACTCCACGACGGAGGTCTGCTCCTCGGTGGCGGTGGCCACGGACTGGTTCATTCCGTCGATCTCGCCAATACGCTGGGTCACGCTGTTCAAGCGCTCGCCGGCCAGGTTGGCGATTTCCACGCTGTCCTGGCTGTGGCGCTGACTTTCACTCATGGTGCTCACCGAGTCGCGGGCGCCGACTTGCAGTTCCTCGATCATCTTCTGCACTTGTTGCGCCGATTCCTGGGTGCGATGCGCCAGGTTGCGCACTTCATCGGCCACCACCGCGAAGCCGCGACCGGCTTCACCGGCACGCGCGGCCTCGATGGCGGCGTTGAGTGCGAGCAAGTTGGTTTGCTGGGAAATACTGGTGATCACTTCAAGGATCTGGCCGATGTTCACCGTCTTGCTGTTCAGTGCTTCGATATTGCTGCTGGAGGCGCTGATCATGCTCGACAGCTGGGTCATGGCCTTGATATTGCGGTCTACCACCTGCTGGCCGTCTTCGGCCAAATGCCGCGCATCACTGGCCTGACTGGAGGCCTGCGCCGCGTTACGCGCGATTTCCTGGGCGGCAGCGCCCAGTTGATTGATCGCAGCAGCGACGCTGTTGGTGCGGTTGGCCTGTTCGTCTGAGTTGACCATCGACGAGTTGGACGCGCTGACCACCCGCAATGCCACTTCATTGACCTGCTCGGTGGCCGACGACACTTCGCGGATCGAGGTGTGAATGCGTTCGACGAAACGGTTGAACGCGGTGCCCAGGGTGCCGAACTCGTCGTGGTTCTGGATGGTCAGGCGCCGGGTCAGGTCGCCTTCGCCGTCGGCAATATCCTGCATGGCGCGGGTCATCACGTGCAGCGGTTGCAGCAACACGCGGATCAGCATGCCCAGCAACGCGATGATGATCACCACGGCGATGAGGGTGGCGATGACCGCCGACGTGCGGAACTCGGTGAGCATGGCGAACGATTTGGCTTTATCCACCGAAATGCCCAGGTACCAGTTTACCGATGGCAGGCCCTTGATCGGGGTAAACGTGACGATATTGGTCTTGCCATTGGCCTGCACTTCGCTGAAATCAGCGCTGATCTTCGGCGTGTCCTTGGGGTACACGTCAGCCAGGGTCTTCATGACCAGGGCCTTGTCCGGGTGCACTAGCACTTTGCCATCTGCACTGACCAGGAACGCGTAACCCATGCCGCCCAAGTCCAGCGCGCCAACGTTGTCCACCAGGGTTTGCAGGCTCAGATCGCCGCCCACCACGCCGATGCTCTGGCCGGCCTTGGTACTCGGTGTGGCGATGGAAATAATCAGCTGCCCCGTGGCCGCGTCGATATAAGGCTCGGTCAGGGTCGCGCCGTTGCTGGCCTGGGCGCCCTTGTACCAAGGGCGCACACGCGGGTCGAAACCGTCGGGCATCTTGGTGTCAGGGCGGATGGTGAACGTGCCCTGGCTGTCGCCGACGTAGGTTGCCATGAACGATGATGTCAGGGCTTTCTGTTCCAGCAGGCTGGCAACCACGGACGGTTCGGGGTTGAGGGCGATATTCTGCGCGGCGTTTTCGACCAGCGCGATACGCCCGGTGAGCCAGGTCTGAATACTGCCGGCGGTGACGTCGCCCATTTCATGCAGGTAGCTATTGAGATCGTCACGAATCGCATTGCGCTGAAGGTAGTCGTTATAGAGGGTAAACAACGCAAAGGCGGCGATGACGATAAGGGAGGCTGCAAGCAAAATTTTATGGCTGAAGCGCAGGTTTTTATTCATGGCTTGTAGGGTCCGCTAAGGTCTTGATATCCAGGGCGCGCCCTGTACAAGAGGCGCAAAATGGCAGCGTTAAAAAAGGTGTGATATTTCTGGTGATAGCTCCGTTGGTCCATGTCGGAATTATCTGGCCGTTTTTTAGTCTTTGTCGGGCTTACATACGTCTATATCGACCTCGCGGCATTAAAGATTAACCATAGGTGACGAAATGCCTGACTCCACACAACTGCTTATCGGCGCCGGCCCAGATGGCCAGCCCATCGCCCAGCCCATGCGCCTGGCCAACCGTCACGGGCTGATCGCCGGTGCCACGGGGACTGGCAAGACCGTCACCTTGCAGCGCCTGGCGGAAGCCTTCAGTGATGCGGGCGTGGCGGTATTCGCCGCCGACATCAAGGGCGACCTTTGCGGCCTGGGCGCGGCGGCCAATCCCCAGGGCAAAGTCGCCGAACGCATCGCCGGGATGCCCTTCCTTAATTACGCGCCGAAGGCTTATCCGGTCACGCTGTGGGATATCCACGGGCAGTCCGGTCATCCGTTGCGCACCACCATCAGTGAAATGGGCCCGTTGTTGCTCGGCAGCCTGCTGGAACTCACCGACAGCCAGCAGTCGGCGCTGTACGCGACATTCAAGGTGGCCGACCGGGAAGGCCTGTTGCTGCTGGACCTGAAAGACCTCAAGGCATTGCTCAACCACTTGCGTTATCACCCTGAACTGTTAGGCGACGATGCGGCGCTGATGACCACCGGTTCCAGCCAGGCGTTGTTGCGGCGTCTCGCGGTGCTGGAGCAGCAGGGCGCCGAAGCCCTGTTCGGCGAGCCGGCCCTGCAGCTCGAGGATATTTTGCAGCCCGCCGGCGACGGGCGCGGCCGTATCCATCTGCTGGACGCCAGCCGCCTGGTGCATGACGCGCCGAAGGTCTATGCGACCTTCCTGTTGTGGCTGCTGGCGGAACTGTTCGAGCAGTTGCCCGAGCGCGGTGATGCGGAAAAACCGCTGTTGGCGCTGTTTTTCGATGAGGCGCACCTGTTGTTCGCCGACACGCCCAAGGCGTTGCAGGACCGTTTGGAGCAGGTGGTGCGGTTGATTCGCTCCAAAGGCGTGGGCGTGTACTTCGTCACGCAATCGCCGGGCGACTTGCCAGACACAGTGCTGGCGCAACTGGGCTTGCGTATTCAGCATGGCCTGCGGGCATTCACCACCAAAGAGCAAAAATCCCTGCGGGCGGTGGCGGACGGTTTCCGGCCCAACCCGGCCTTCGATGCCCTGGCGGTGCTGACCGAGTTGGGCACCGGGGAGGCGCTGGTGGGCACCTTGCAGGAAAAGGGCACGCCGGAAATGGTCCAGCGGGTGCTGGTTGCGCCGCCACAGTCGCGGATCGGGCCGCTGACCGAGGCTGAACGTGCGGCGTTGATCGCCAGTTCGCCGCTGCAGGGCCGTTATGACAAGCCGATTGACCGCGAATCAGCCTACGAGGTGCTGATGGCGCGTAAGGACTTGGGGCCGAGCGAGGAGGCCAAACCTGCGGCTCAAGCGCCCAGCTTCACCGACAAGGCCGGCGCGTTCCTGGGAACCGCGGCAGGCAAGGCGCTGAAATCGGCCATGCAGCAGGCCGCCAATCAGATGGGGCGGCAGTTGGTGCGCGGCTTGCTGGGCTCGTTGCTGGGCGGCAGCAAGCGCAAGTGAGGCTCAGGGTTTGGGCCTGGCATGGGCGGCCAGCCGTTGCAGGGCCGCGCGCAGCCCCGGATCGTTGATCCCTTCGGCCGTGGCCTGGAGGGTTTCGGCTGCATTGTCCGACAGGTCCATTGTATGTCCCGCCGTGCTGCGCAGCACGGTGGGCGGCTGGACCTTGAACTGGATACGCACCAGGCCGGCAAACTCATCGAACACCATCAATTGGCGCAGCAGGCGTTTTTGCTGATAACGCAAACGGGTCGCCCAGTGGCCGTCAGTGACAATTAACAGCAGATTGCCTTCACGCCAGGACGCCACATGACAGTGTTCGCGCGCGGCCGGCTGCAGCTGGCTTTCGAGCAGGCGTTGCAAATGCCCCAGGCGCTGCGCGTGGCCAAAGATGGCTCTCAACGGCTTGGCTTCGCGAAGCAACACGCCGGGAGCGCGGGCTGGAAGAGGGCGAAATGCCATGTTTAGACACCTTAGGTAACAGAGCGAGCATCTTAACAGAAAGCGCCTGTGGGCCCCGAACCCATGCATCGGCAGGGCTTTTCCCGTGAAATCAATAAGTAACTTCAGCGCTTGATGGGTTGAAAGTCCAGCAAAAGTCCTTATTTTAAACAAGCCCTCTCACATCGCCGTGCCCGCATCCGGGAACAACGCCACTTTCCTCACCCACGATTCCGGGTAGAATGCGCGTTCGCATGCGGCCGTGAGGGCTGCTCGGGCCACTCACGGTGCGCCCTCCATCCCTATGTGTGGAAGAACCTGCCGATATGTTTGCGCCTTTGTTAAAGAAACTTTTTGGAAGCAAGAATGAGCGCGAAGTCAAACGCATGCTCAAGACGGTGCAGCTGGTCAATGCCTTCGAAGAGCAGATGGTTGCCCTGTCGGACGAGCAATTGCGCGCCAAGACCCAAGAGTTCAAGGCCCGCATAGCCAAAGGTGAAACCCTCGACAAGCTGCTTCCCGAAGCCTTTGCGGTTGCCCGTGAAGCCGGTAAGCGCGTCATGGGCATGCGCCACTTCGACGTCCAGTTGATCGGCGGCATGACCTTGCATGAAGGCATGATTGCCGAAATGCGTACCGGTGAAGGCAAGACCCTGGTGGCAACTCTGGGTGTTTACCTCAACGCATTGTCCGGCAAGGGCGTGCACGTTGTGACGGTGAACGACTACCTGGCTCGCCGCGACGCCAACTGGATGCGCCCGCTGTATGAATTCCTCGGCCTGACCGTCGGCGTGGTAACGCCGTTCCAGCCGCCGGAAGAGAAGCGCGCCGCCTACGCCGCCGACATCACCTACGGCACCAACAACGAATTCGGTTTTGACTACCTGCGCGACAACATGGCGTTCAGCATGGAAGAAAAATTCCAGCGCGAACTCAATTTTGCCGTGATCGACGAAGTCGACTCCATCCTGATCGACGAAGCCCGTACCCCGCTGATCATCTCCGGCCAGGCCGAAGACAGCTCGCGCCTGTACACCGAGATCAACAAGTTGATCCCGCGTCTGGAGCAGCACATCGAGGAAGTCGAAGGCGTGGTGACCAAAGAAGGTCACTTCACCATTGACGAGAAGACCCGTCAGGTCGAACTCAACGAAGCCGGTCACCAGTTCGTCGAAGACATGCTGACCCAGATCGGCCTGCTGGCCGAGGGCGAGAGCCTGTATTCGGCGCATAACCTGGGCCTGCTGACCCACGTGTATGCCGGCCTGCGCGCCCACAAGCTGTTCCATCGCAACGTCGAATACATCGTCCAGGACGGTCAGGTGGTACTGGTCGACGAACACACCGGCCGGACCATGCCCGGTCGTCGCTTGTCCGAAGGCCTGCACCAGGCCATCGAAGCCAAGGAAGTGCTCAACATCCAGGCCGAAAGCCAGACGTTGGCGTCCACCACCTTCCAGAACTACTTCCGTCTGTACAACAAACTGTCCGGCATGACCGGTACGGCCGACACCGAAGCGTTCGAATTCCACCAGATCTATGGTCTGTCGGTGGTGGTCATCCCGCCGAACAAGCCACTGGCGCGTAAAGACTATAACGACCTGGTGTTCCTGACCGCCGAAGAGAAATACGCGGCGATCATCAACGACATCAAGGACGGCATGGCCAAGGGCCGCCCGATCCTGGTGGGTACCGCGACCATCGAGACGTCCGAGCACGTGTCCAACCTGCTCAACAAGGAAGGCATCGAGCACAAGGTCCTCAACGCCAAATTCCACGAGAAGGAAGCCGAGATCATCGCCCAGGCCGGTCGCCCCGGCGCGCTGACCATCGCCACCAACATGGCCGGTCGTGGTACCGACATCCTGTTGGGCGGTAACTGGGAAGTGGAAGTGGCCTCCCTCGACAACCCGACCCCCGAGCAGATCGCCCAGATCAAGGCCGACTGGCAGAAACGCCACCAGGCCGTGCTGGAATCCGGCGGTTTGCAGGTGATCGCGTCCGAGCGTCACGAATCGCGCCGTATCGACAACCAGTTGCGTGGTCGTGCCGGTCGCCAGGGTGATGCCGGTTCCAGCCGTTTCTACCTGTCCCTGGAAGACAGCCTGATGCGTATCTTCGCCTCGGATCGGGTGAAGAACTTCATGAAGGCCCTGGGCATGCAGTCCGGGGAAGCGATCGAACACCGCATGGTGACCAACGCGATCGAGAAGGCCCAGCGCAAGGTTGAAGGCCGCAACTTCGACATTCGCAAGCAACTGCTTGAGTTCGATGACGTCAACAACGAACAACGTAAAGTGATCTATCACATGCGTAACACGTTGCTGGCCGCCGACAACATTGGCGAAACCATCGCTGACTTCCGCCAGGACGTGCTCAACGCTACCGTCAGCGCGCATATCCCGCCGCAGTCGCTGCCTGAGCAGTGGGATGTGGCCGGTCTGGAAGCTGCCTTGAAGAGCGACTTCGGGGTCGACCTGCCGGTTCAGCAGTGGCTGGACGAAGACGATCACCTGTACGAAGAGACGCTGCGCGAGAAGCTGATGACCGAGCTGCTGGCCGCGTACAACGAGAAAGAAGAGCAGGCGAGTGCCGAAGCACTGCGCACCTTCGAGAAGCAAATCGTTCTGCGCGTGCTGGACGACCTGTGGAAAGACCACCTGTCGACCATGGATCACTTGCGCCACGGTATCCATTTGCGTGGCTATGCCCAGAAGAACCCGAAGCAGGAGTACAAGCGCGAGTCGTTCACGTTGTTCTCCGAGCTGCTGGATTCGATCAAGCGCGATTCGATTCGCGTGCTGTCCCATGTTCAGGTGCGTCGCGAAGACCCGATCGAGGAAGAAGCACGTCTGCGTCAGGAAGCCGAGGCACTGGCGGCCCGCATGCAGTTCCAGCATGACGAAGCGCCAGGCCTGGATGCGCCTGAGGTGTTGGGCGAAGAGGTCGATGTGGCCCTGGCTCAAACCCCGGTACGCAATGATCAGAAGCTGGGCCGCAACGAGTTGTGCTACTGCGGTTCGGGTAAGAAATTCAAACACTGCCACGGCCAGATCGAATAAGATTTTCGCCTGACGCTGCAACATCCTGCGCCGCGACCGGCATCAGCCGTCGCGGCGTTTTGCCATTAATTCCCCGTCGACAGTGACGGCACACACATCCTCTCTCTCAAGGAGCGCATACATGGCTGTTGGTCTTGGTCCTTTGCCCACATTGCACCCGGTCGCCGGTTTTGAACTCGGCATCGCTTCGGCCGGTATCAAGCGTCCAGGGCGCAAGGATGTGGTGGTGATGCGTTGTGCCGAAGGCTCGACCGTCGCCGGTGTGTTCACCCTCAACGCCTTTTGCGCGGCGCCGGTAATCCTGGCCAAGCAACGTGTGGCCGGGTCGATTCGTTACCTGCTGACCAACACGGGTAATGCCAATGCCGGTACCGGCGAGCCTGGCCTGGTCGCTGCTGCGCGCACCTGCGCCAAGCTGGCTCAGTTGACCGGTGTAGACGCCAGCCAGGTGCTGCCGTATTCCACCGGCGTGATCGGTGAGCCGCTGCCGGTGGAGAAAATCGAAGGCGCCCTGCAAGCCGCGCTGGATGACCTGTCTGTGGATAACTGGGCGGCGGCGGCCACCGGCATCATGACCACCGACACCTTGCCCAAAGGCGCGAGCCGTCAGTTCGTGCACGACGGCGTGACCGTGACCGTGACCGGTATCAGCAAGGGCGCGGGCATGATCCGTCCGAACATGGCCACCATGCTCGGTTATATCGCCACCGATGCCAAAGTTTCCCGTGAGGTGTTGCAGCGCCTGATGCTGGACGGCGCCAACAAGTCGTTCAACCGCATTACCATCGACGGTGACACCTCCACCAACGACTGCTGCATGCTGATCGCCACCGGCCAGGCTAACCTGCCGGAAATCACCTCCACCGAAGGCCCGCTGTTTGCGGCGTTGAAGCAGGCGGTATTCGAAGTGTGCATGGACGTGGCCCAGGCCATCGTGCGGGACGGCGAGGGCGCGACCAAGTTCGTGACCGTTGAAGTCAACGGCGGCGGCAATCACCAGGAATGCCTGGACGTGGGTTACACCGTGGCGCACTCGCCGCTGATCAAGACCGCCTTGTTCGCGTCCGACCCGAACTGGGGCCGCATCCTCGCAGCCGTTGGTCGCGCCGGGGTGCCTGACCTGGACGTGAGCAAAATCGACGTGTTCCTCGGCGACGTGTGCATTGCCAGCCGTGGCGCCCGCGCTGGAACCTATACCGAAGCCCAGGGCTCGGCAGTGATGCAGCAGGAAGAAATCACCATCCGCATCGAGCTGGGTCGCGGCGAGTGCAGCGAAACCATCTGGACCACGGACCTGTCCCACGAGTACGTGAAGATCAACGCGGAATATCGCACCTGAAAGTAGGAGCGAGCTTGCTCGCGAAAAACTCAACGCCACCGCGTTCATCCAGGGTGTACGCGTTATGGTTGACGTTCTTCGCGAGCAAGCTCGCTCCTACAAGGGTTATAACGAGAGGGAGCAGTGGCGGTGAAACGAGTGCATGTAGCAGCAGCGGTGATCCGCGGTGTCGATGGCAGGATCCTGCTGGCACGCCGCGCCGATACTCAGCATCAAGGCGGCCTCTGGGAGTTTCCCGGCGGCAAGGTGGAGGCTGATGAGTCGGTCGCCACGGCCTTGTCCCGCGAATTGCAGGAAGAACTGGGCATCCAGGTCACCACGGCGCGGCCGTTGATCCAGGTGCAACACGACTACCCGGACAAGCAGGTGCTGCTGGATGTCTGGGAGGTCTCGGCCTTCACCGGCGAGCCCCACGGCGCTGAAGGGCAGCCGTTGGAATGGGTGACGCCACGGGACCTCGTCAACTATGCGTTCCCGGCGGCGAATGCGCCGATTGTCGCCGCTGCGCGCCTGCCCGCCGAATACCTGATCACCCCTGGCGAGCTGGAGACCCCGACCCTGTTACGTGGCATCCAGAAGGCTGTTGCAGGTGGCATCAAGCTGATTCAACTGCGCGCACCCAACGGCTACGACCCCAAATACCGTGATCTGGCGGTGGATGCGGTGGGCCTGTGTGCCGGCAAGGCGCAATTGATGATCAAGGGGCCGTTCGAATGGCTGGGGGATTTTCCCGCAGCTGGCTGGCACATGACCTCGGCGCAATTACGCAAATATGCGAGCAAGGGCCGTCCGCTGCCTAAGGATCGTTGGCTGGCGGCTTCTTGCCACAATGCGCAGGAGCTGGCGCTGGCGGAATTGATGGACGTGGATTTCGTCACGCTGTCACCGGTTCAGCCGACTCAAACCCATCCCGAGGCCCTGCCGTTGGGTTGGGAGCAGGCGGCCGAGCTGATCCGTGGGTTCAGCAAGCCGGTGTTTCTATTGGGCGGCGTTGGGCCTGCGCAGCGGGAGCAGGCGTGGGAGGTTGGGGCGCAGGGTGTGGCGGGGATTCGGGCGTTTTGGCCGGGGGATTGATGTTGCTTTGACGGGCGCTATCGGGGGCAAGCCCCCTCCCACACTTGATTTGTGAACACTTTCAAAATGTGCGAGGGGGCTTGCCCCCGATGAGGCCCTGCCAGACACCGGAAAATATCAGTGTGGCTTGGCCGCCGCCTGCCACAACACTTCAGCAACCCCCTGGCGCCTGGCAATCACCCTGGCCGCCACGAACAGCAAGTCCGACAACCGATTGATATACGCCAACCCCACCCCCTCCAACGGTTCCACCGCATTCAAATGCTGACAGCGACGTTCGGCACTGCGCGCCAGGCTGCGGCACACATGTGCCTGGGCGATCAGTGCTGAACCGCCGGGCAGGATAAAGTTCTCCAGCGGCCCCACCTCTTCGTTCCACCGATCAATGGCCGCTTCCAGCCGATCCACTTCCGCTGCAGTCAACGCTTTGTACACCGGCATCGCCAGTTCGCCGCCGAGGTCGAACAATCGATGCTGACAGGGCGTGAGCACTTCAATGACATCGTTCAATTCGGGGTGCTTGCCGCTCTGTTCTTCCAGGTTGGCCAAGAGCAACCCCAGCTGACTGTTCAGCGTATCCACCTCGCCAATGGCCTCCACCCTGGGGTGATCCTTGGGCACGCGGCGGCCGTCGCCGAGGCCGGTTTCGCCCTGGTCGCCGGTGCGGGTGTAAATCTTCGACAGGCGAAAGCCCATGGTCATTGCTCCAGTTGGGTGAGTTCAGCAGGGGATAATTGGCTGCCGGCCAGCGGCAGGCGCAAGGTGAAACACGTGCCTTGGCCGAGGGTTGAGTGCACTTCCATCTGGCCCTTGTGGTTATTGGTAATGATGAAGTAAGACACCGACAGCCCAAGCCCGGTGCCCTGGCCTATTTCCTTGGTGGTGAAGAACGGCTCGAAGGTGCGTTTGCGCACGTTTTCGCTCATGCCGATGCCATTGTCTTCCACCTGGATCTCGGCCCAGGGCGGGTTGAGGCGGGTGCGCAGGATGATGCGCCCCGGTTCGCTGTCGTCTTCACGCAAGTGAATCGCCTGGGCGGCGTTTTTCAGCAGGTTGAGCAGCACTTGCTCCAGTTCGTTGGCCGTGCCGGGCACCGGGCCCAGTTGCGGGTCGAATTGGCGGATGATCGCCTGGCCCTTGAAGTCAAAACCGATGGCCAGGTCGAAATCGTTACCGGCGATCTCCACGGCCTGGTCGATCAGGGCCGGCAGGTCGCAGGGGGCCATTTGCCGATTGCTGCGCCGGCTGAAGCTGAGCATGTGCGTGACGATTTTCGCTGCACGCGCACCCGCCTGTTGAATGCCGTCGAGTAATTGCGGGACTTCGCGCGCTTGCAGGTAACGGTTGACCGTTTCCAGTTCGATACCTGCCTGTTCGGCGTGTTCCAGGTTCCTGGGCAGGTCGGGTGACAGGCGGCGCCGGATGTTTTGCACGTTGTGCAGGATCGCGCCCAACGGATTGTTGATTTCATGGGCCATGCCGGCAGCCAGGCCGCCCACCGACAGCATTTTTTCCGATTGCACCATCATTTCTTCCAGGGACAGGCGCTGGGTGATGTCGTCGATGCGAATCACCACGCCACGCCCGGCACCGCCCATCAACGGGTAGAACGTCAGGGCGTAATGCTTTGGCTCGTCGTCCTTGACCCAGGTGACCCGCTCGATCCGCTCCACCGTGTGCTGTTCCACCGTGGCCTTGATCTGCGGCAGGTACGGCTTGAGCGGTTGGAATGCGAGGAAGATCGGTTGATTGAGCGCTTCATCCAGGCGCGTGCCGGAAAGCGCAGTGGCTTCCTGATTCCACTGAGTGACGTAGAGCTGTTCGTCCAGGGCAATCAGCGCCGAAGGCATTGAGTCGATAATGCTGTTCAGGTAATTCTGAAAACCGGTGAGCTTTTTCTCGATTTTGCTGCGCACCTGGACTTCCAGTTCCAGCTTGCGGTTGGTATGGCGGGTCTCTTCAGCCAGGCCCTGGGCCTGGTCGTAGGCGGCCTGGGAATCATCCCGTGCACGTTTGAGCTGTTGTTCACGGGCCTCGATGCGCGACAGCATGGTGTTGAACGCTTCCGCCAGGCTGCCGATTTCGTCATGGTTGCCGGGGCCTGCGCGCAGGGCGTAGTTCTCTTCGCGCGTCACCTGGCGTGACAGTTCTTCGAGCTCATGGATGGGGCGGGTGATCAGGCGTTTGATCTGCCGGGCAATCACCAGCCACAGCAAGACGCTGAAAATCAGGATGCCCAGGCTCGCGGTCAGGGTGCCGGTATAGAACGCCACCGGTAGCTCACTGCTGGCCACCAGCAGTAAATGCCCTGACGGCTGGCCGGCGCGGGGCAGGCTGATGACCTGATTGCTGCGAAACTCGGTGATGCGCCAGGCCTCGATATGCCGATAGTTGTCGGGCAGGTGCAGGCGGTCGCCGTGCTGCATATGCGCCAGACGATTGCCCTCGCCGTCGTACAGAGCGGCGGCGCGCAACGGTGAATAGCTGGTCAGTTCATTGAGCAGCGCGTTGGCCTTGGCCGGGGATTGAAGGGCTTCGGCGGCGAGTGCCGGGTTGGACACCAGTCGACCGATGGCCTGCAAGGCCTGGGGCGCCATGCTTTCCTGGGAGATCCAGTAGGCGGCGCTGATAAAGGTCAGGTTGGCCACCAGTAATACGGTGGTCAGCAGTACCAGCAGGGCGGCCAGCAATTTCTGCCCTACCGGTAAGTTTTCAAGACGCTGGCGCAGTGGCATCAGGTTTTTCGCAGGCAATAGACATAAGGCAGGGTAGCGCGTGCCTCAGTCGCGGGGCAATCGGCGTGCAACCAAGTGCTCGATCAAACGCGCCTGCACCTGCTGCAGATGCGGCAGCACCCGTCGATGGCGGGCGGCCGCCTGGCAGGCGTAGCCCAGTAAGTAGCTGATTTCGGTACGCCGCGCGTTCGCCACGTCCTGGTACATGGACGAGTAGTTGGCCGCAGTGGCCTGGATCACCCGCTGCACTTCACTGTGCAAATCCTGCGCAGCCGCAGGCTGGCCGCACCACTCCAGCAGTTCGGTCAATTCGGCGCACAAGGTGGCGACTTCGCATTGATGAGCCTGCAGGCCTCCGTTGCGGCACTGGTAAAGCACGGTCAGCGGGTTGATCGCGCAATTGAGCGCCAGCTTGCGCCACAGTCGCGTAAGGATATCGGCGCTCCATTCATGGGGAATGGCAGCGGCCTGCAAGTCCGCCAGCCACTGCGGCGCGGTGGGGTGCGCCGTGTCCCCCAGCCAGGTGTAGCCGTGGCCGGCAAATACCACGCGCCACTCGCCATCGCGGAACGCGCCTTCGGTGCTGGAGGCAAAGATGCAACGCGCCTGCGGCAACTGCGCGGCCACCGCATCCTGGCTGCCGAGGCCGTTTTGCAGCAGGATCAGTTCCGCGTCGGGCACCAGGCGATGTTGCACCTGTGCGACGGCGCTTTGGGCATCGTAGGCTTTGCACGCCACCAGCAGGCGATGGATTGGTTCGGGACTGTCGGGCGTTTCGCCGGTGACCCGGTAGGTGTGCGCAATGCCTTGTTCAACCAGGGTCAGGCCCGCCCCCGACGCATAGCTGGCCAGGCGCGCCTGATCGCGCAGGATAAGCCGCACCGGCACACCCGCCCGCGCCAACCGCGTGGCCCAGAGGGTGCCCAGGCTACCGGCGCCGAGAATATGCCAGGTGGTCGCCATCAGTGTGTGCTCCTTAGGGTCGCCAGCGGTGAACGCGGCGAAAGAACCGCTATAATGCCCCGGCATTTTAGCTCGGGCGCGCTCCATCTCTACTGAGCCCGCCCCTTATATTGGAGAAATGACATGCCTTCGTTCGACGTGGTATCCGAACTGGACAAACACGAAGTCACCAACGCCGTCGAAAACGCCGTCAAGGAACTGGACCGTCGCTATGACTTGAAAGGCAAGGGCAGCTTCGAATTCAAGGAAAAGGAACTGACCGTCAACCTGACCGCTGAAGCCGATTTCCAGCTGGAAGCGATGATCGAAATCCTCAAGCTGGCCCTGGTCAAGCGCAAGATCGACGTGCAGTGCCTTGAAGTCAAGGACGCTTACGCTTCCGGCAAGCTGATGAAGCAGGAAGCCGTGCTCAAGGAAGGCATCGACAAGGAACTGGCGAAGAAGATCGTCGCCCACATCAAGGATGCCAAGCTGAAGGTCCAGGCTGCCATCCAGGGCGAGCAGGTACGTGTCACCGGCAAGAAGCGTGATGACCTGCAAGAGGCCATTGCGGCCCTGCGCGCCAAGACCTTCGACATGCCGCTGCAGTTCAATAACTTCCGCGACTGATGGCAGTTTGGGGAACCTGTGGGCGTTTTTGACGTCCCACGGCGCAGAATCGGCGCCTACAATTGAGCCCTACGGGGCTCAATTGCGTTTTCAGGCAGTCAATCAAGCCGCATATCCGCTAAGACAGGAGAAGCTACATGGATTTAAACGCAGAAGTGGATCACTTGATCAAGACCTCGCAGTCCTGGATCCCGATGATCATGGAATATGGCAGCCGGGTACTGCTGGCCGTTATCACCCTGGCCATCGGTTGGTGGTTGATCAACGTGTTTACCCACCGCGTAGGGCGCCTGCTGGCGCTGCGTAACGCCGACCTGGCGCTGCAGCACTTCATCACCAGCCTTGCGAACATTGCGCTGAAAGTCATGCTGATCGTCAGCGTGGCGTCGATGATCGGCGTGGCAACCACCTCGTTCGTCGCCGCCATCGGTGCGGCTACCCTGGCGATCGGCCTGGCATTGCAAGGCAGCCTGGCCAACTTCGCCGGCGGCGTGCTGATTCTGCTGTTCCGCCCGTTTCGCATCGGTGACTGGATCGAAGCCCAGGGCACCTCGGGGACCGTCGACAGTATCCAGATTTTCCACACGGTGCTGCGTACCGGCGACAACAAGACCGTAATCGTGCCGAACGGCATCCTGTCCAACGGCATCATCACCAACACCAACCGCCAGCCGACTCGCAAGGTGGTGTTCGATGTAGGCGTGGACTACGAGGCTGACCTGCAGAAAGCCCGTGAAGTGTTGCTGGAACTGGCCAAAGACCCGCGCGTACTGGCCGACCCGGCCCCCGCTGCAGTGGTATCGACCCTGGGCGATAGCTCCATCACCGTTTCGCTGCGTTGCTGGACCAAAACTGCGGATTACTGGGATGTTGTGTTCATGCTCAATGAACTGGCGCGCGACCGTTTGAAAGCGGCGAACATTGATATTCCGTTCCCGCAGCGCGTTATTCGCGTGATGCAGGAAGCCCCGGCGAAGTGATAAGCAGTGCCGCATTTAAGTTGGCCGATAGGTCAGCTTAAATGCAACAGTGGAATAGCGTTATTGGATGGCTTGACTGAATAGTTACTTAGCTTGCTAGTTACTTGTCCGTTGAAATATAACTGCCATAAAAAAGCCGCTCCCTTGTAATAGGGGAGCGGCTTTTTATTCAAGGTCGAAACCTCAAGTCATCGTTGCAACGGCTTGCGCGATTACAGGATGTTCAGCGGGTAGTTCGCGATCAGACGCAGTTCGTCGATCGAAGGCGAACCGTAGTAAACGCCGTCACCGGAACGATAGGTCGCTTGACGCAGACGCAGGCTGAGGTTTTTAGCCGGGCCGCTCTGGATCACGTACTTGGCTTCGATGTCACGTTCCCACTCTTTACCGTTGCTGGTGGTGGCCGTGTTGGCGCCGCTACCGGTGACGTAACGGGTCATGAAGCTCAGGCCGGGAATGCCGAAGGTCGCCATGTTGATGTCGTAACGCGCCTGGTAGGACTTCTCGCCTTCGGCGTTGAAGTCGGAACGGGCGATGGAGTTGGCCAGGAACACGGTGCCGCCGCCATCTACGCCATAGCCGTAGTCGCCGTCGCCGGTAACCTTCTGCGCAGCCAGGGTAAAGGTGTGAGCGCCGATGGTGTACGCGCCCTGCAAGCTGAATGCGCGGTTGTCGAGCTTGGTCACGCCATCTTTCTCGGCGCGCTGCAGGCCGGCACCATCGCTCTTGGTGTCGTAGATGTTGAAGTCCAGCGCGAACGACTGGTCATCGCTCAGGGCATGGGTCCAGTTCAGGTTGCTGTAGTACTTGCGGAAGTAATCTTCGGTTTTCGCGTAGTACAGGCTACCGGTGACTTCAGGCGTGAAGGCATAGACGCCGCCGACAAAGTCGGTCTTCGTCAGGCCCAGGCTGTCGTGGTAAGTCTGGCTCTGCGCGACGCTGGAAGTGAAGTGACCGCCTTCGAGCTTCAGGCCCTTGATCTCGTTGCTGGTGATCGAGATGCCCTGTGGCAGCTCGGGCAGCAGACGGCTGTCATCGGAGGCGAAGACCGGTGCCGTAGTGTACTGGTCACCGATTTTCAGCACGGTATTGGAGATACGGAACTTGACCGCGCCGCCGCCTTTGGAATATTCGTCTTGCGAGCGACCGTCGGAACCGGTGGGGAACAGGCCGGTGCCGGCGCGGCCCTTGCCGCTGTCGAGCTTGAGGCCCATCAGGCCGATCACGTCGACACCGACACCCACGGTGCCCTGGGTGAAGCCCGATTCGTACAAGGCGTTGAAGCCCAGGCCGGTTTCTTCGGCACGGCTCTTGGAGCCCGGGCCCGACGGGTTGTTACGGAAGTCGCGGCTGAAGTACAGAGCGCGAGTATTGATGCTGAAAGTGCTGTCTTCAACAAAGCCCTTGGAATCGTCCTGGGCGGACGCCATTGCGAACTGCGAGGTGCCTGCTGAAACAGCCAGGGCGATCATGCTCCACTTCATCACGCGCATCGTGATTTGCTCCTTTGGTTTTAGGAAGAGTACTGCCGTCCCACCTGTATTTTTATCTGGGCGGCTCTTTCTTTATTTGTGTCGGCGCAAAGTTATCTCACGCCGGCTCTATTGACGATACTGACTCAACTATCCTTTCAGCTTCTTTACGAGGCTGTCGTAAATTGCTAGCTCCGTGTCGCAAATCACAGCCCGGCTATCACCCGGCTGACAACTTCAATGTTCTCTTCAAACGGGTTAAAAGTTTGAAACTCATCCCTGGTACACATCGAAACGCTATTGTTTCCTATCGCGAAACCCTGGCATCCACCCAGTGTCGTTGCCGACGATAGTGAGGTGAATGCAACAAGCGTGCACAAAGCACTGACCGAATGTCATTTTTTCGTGAAAAACGTTACGGGAATGTAAAAACCGCATAAGCACGGGCTTTTTAAACCGTTTGGTTCTCGCTTGGCGCGCGGGTGTTACCCCCTTTTGGTAGGCCACCAAACCCGCACCTGAGCAAAACGTTACCTATTGACCCTCCAAGTGGGTAGGTGCTGGACCTCTTTGAGGCACGGCTGGGTCATTTTGGTGCATCCCTTCGAAGCCCGAGTTAGGGTGGTTCAAGTGTCCCGCTGCCTCGAAAGGGTGCGTGCAGGCGATCCATTTGCCTCAAGGCTTCCTGCGCATTCACCGTGAAGCCGTGAGCATTCGGCGTTATGCTGGGCGCCTGAATTGACCTGCCGAACGGAGTGCCTACGTGTTCGCTTTAGATCAACGCCTGCAACAAGACACATTGGCCATCGGGGACTTTCCGCTTTGCCGCCTGCTGCTCTCCAATGATGCGAATTACCCCTGGTTCATCCTGGTACCGCGTGTCAACGGTATCAGCGAAGTGTTTCAGCTGGATGTCGCCGATCAACAGACGATGTGGCAGGAAACGACGAGCCTCGCACAGCTGCTGAACGAAGGCCTGGCCGCCGACAAGATGAACATCGGCGCGCTGGGCAACGTCGTCAGCCAGTTGCATGTGCATGTGATCGTGCGCAAGCGCGATGACGCAGCCTGGCCGGCGCCGGTGTGGGGCAAGCATCCGGCCCGTCCCTACAGCGCGGAGCAAGTGGTGGCGATCCGCAGTCGATTGCGTGAATTACTGCCCGCCGACTTCATTTTTACCCAGGACTGAACCATGGACCTGCAAGAACGCGTCACCGATCTGGAAAGCCGCCTGGCCTTCCAGGACGACACCATCGAAACCCTCAATGACATTCTGGTCGCCCAACAGCAAGCCGTGGAGCGCCTGCAATTGCAGATGATCGCGTTGCTCAAGCGCCAGGAAGAGATGGGCGGCCAGTTTGAAACCTCGGAAG
Source organism: Pseudomonas sp. 37 R 15 (assembly GCF_900004865.1). Classification (NCBI taxonomy): domain Bacteria; kingdom Pseudomonadati; phylum Pseudomonadota; class Gammaproteobacteria; order Pseudomonadales; family Pseudomonadaceae; genus Pseudomonas; species Pseudomonas sp. 37 R 15. Next base: position 35,295 of record NZ_CVTV01000010.1, read on the forward strand.
AAGAAGCACCGCCGCCGCACTATTGAATGAGCGCGCAATAAAAAACCGCGATCCAGCCAACGCCGGATCGCGGTTTTTTTTGCAGCGCAGGCTGGAATCAGCGACGCGGCAGGGCAGCGATTACATCTTCAGCTTGCAGGCCTTTGTCGCGGTTCATCACCGAGAACTCCACGCGCTGGCCTTCGACCAGGACGCGGTGGCCTTCACCGCGGATAGCCCGGAAGTGGACGAAGATATCGTCGCCCGAGTCGCGCGAAATGAAGCCGAAGCCTTTGGAGGTATTGAACCACTTGACGGTCCCGGTATCCCGGTTGGTCATGTCGTAATTTTGCGACGCGGCCGCTGGGGACGAACGGTAGAAGCTGATGGCCAGGTGAAGAACGATGGCGACCACCGCAATCACCAGGCTGAGCAGGATGGCCGGGTGGCCGCCCACTTCAGGCATGGGTGCCAGCAGGGTGAGGGTTTGAACGACAACGGTCAGTACCAGCAGCGCGCTGACCAGGTTTTGCAGTTGATGACGCGTGCCTTTGTTCCAGTAAGGAATTACCGGTGCCAGTGTCAGGTTGAGAAGGCCGAACAAGGCCAGGTATAGAGCGTCGTGTTGTTGCAGGTAGGGCAGGCTTTCAGGCTGCAGGCTCGGGATAAAGGACAGCAGCAAAGCTGCAACGCCCGTTAGCAGGTGGACGATTTTCAACATTTTGATTAACTCACGTTAAGACGGATCACAAGGAAGAGCTGACTGGCACGGTTCGCTTCTGAACAATGGGAGGCGTTGAGCACGTGCGCGGGTATCAGCCTATGAGGCGTGCCGCAGAAATGAACGGCAGCCACACGGCGCCTATTTAACAGCAAAGGCTGTGCCTACTCAAATCAAGCATTTCGGGGTGTTGCAATCGCGGCGGCATTTTTGCGCCGAAGGCTTGTCCTAGACGGGTGCAGGTAATTTGAGCGGCCTTTCGAGCGTTTTCCTACAGGACAACAGGCTCGCCGGCCGCTGCCTCGCAAGCGATGCGGGGCGATTTGCCGCACATCGCCTGGACGTGCCGGGCTGCACGAGGCCCGCACTCTTGCTAGAGTGGTCCTGCACCTGATCAATGAATGCTCATCAATTGAAGGGGAAAAACATGGCAATCGATATTGGTATCAGTGAAGAAGACCGTAAATCCATCGTCGACGGACTTTCGCGGTTGCTGTCCGATACCTATGTACTGTATCTGAAGACCCACAACTTCCACTGGAACGTCACGGGTCCCATGTTTCGTACGCTGCACCTGATGTTCGAGGAGCAGTACAACGAACTGGCGCTGGCGGTGGATTCCATTGCCGAGCGGATCCGTGCCCTGGGCTTCCCGGCGCCGGGTGCCTACTCGATCTATGCCCGCCTGTCTTCGATCAAGGAAGAAGAGGGTGTGCCGAGCGCCGAAGAGATGATCAAGCAGCTGGTGGCCGGCCAAGAGGCCGTCACTCGCACCGCACGTGGCATTTTCCCGTTGCTCGACAAAGTCAGCGATGAACCGACGGCGGACCTGTTGACCCAGCGTATGCAAGTGCACGAAAAAACTGCCTGGATGCTGCGCTCGCTGCTCGAAAACCAGTAATCGTCGAACCGCGTGGCGTCTGCAGGGCGCCACTCACTGGTTTCCCTGCACTTCCTGGCGTTGTCCTACGACTCCCAGCTCCCGCGTCTTCTGGCCGCTCTTGTGTTCCTGCGGTTTTATAGGCCTACCGTCCAATGGGACAAACCCATGGACTGCTGTTTGGCAAGGGAGTGTCAGGTGTATGTCATGTGGAGTGGGTAAGGGCGTGGAAACCGGTGGTTTTCACAAGATAAAGGTCGATCCCTTCGCTAAAGGGTTCGACATGGGGCTCGCCAAACCCTTATCGCGGTCGGTGCGCCTCAATGGGTTTTCCACGTGCCTGCGGCTTGAACAGATCTATTGGAATATCCTGACGGAAATAGCCAGGATCAATACCTGCTCGGTCAGCGCGTTGTTGTCCTACGTCGACCGCGAAGTGCATCTGCGTTATGGCGGTGTGAAGAACTTCAGCGGGCTGGTGCGGGTGGTGTGCGTCGTTCACCTGTTGAAAGATCGCCTTGGCGCCTCCGGGGCAGTGTGACTGGATGGCTCCAGGGCCCGGCCCGTCCTTCTGGCGGGCCGGGCCTCGGGCAGAAAGCCGGCTGCGCTGCCTCGATTTACCAGATATAATCCCGCGCTTTGCTGCGCATGCCGGGCTATATGCACAACGGCAGGGCGTGGCGCAGTCACGATCTGATCGCCGAGACATCTCCATGCCCATGTACGACTATCAATGTGCTTCCTGTGGTCATCAGTTGGAAGTCATTCAGAAGATCAGCGCCGCGCCGTTGGTCGATTGCCCAGCCTGCCAGGCACCTGAGTTGAAAAAAATGTTGTCCATGCCGGGCTTCCGCCTGAGCGGCAGCGGCTGGTACGAGACCGATTTCAAGACCGGCGCCAAGAAGAACCTGGCGGGCGGCGACAAAGCAGACTGAGTTGAACTCTACGCGCAGGCTCCTGCATTATCCGTCCCCTGCTTTAATGTACGGTGGCGCGGCAGGCCTGCCACCGAATTTCGAATTACGAGAAGTGAAACCACTACCATGATGCGCAGCCACTATTGCGGCCAATTGAACGAGACCCTGGAAGGTCAGGAAATCACCCTTTGCGGATGGGTTCACCGTCGCCGCGACCACGGCGGGGTGATCTTCCTCGATATCCGTGATCGTGATGGTCTGGCCCAGGTGGTGTTCGATCCCGACCGCGCCGAGAGCTTCGCTGCCGCCGACCGCGTGCGTAGCGAATACGTCGTGAAGATTACCGGCAAGGTGCGCCTGCGCCCGGCCGGTGCGGTGAACAAGAACATGGCGTCCGGCGGCATTGAAGTGCTGGGCTATGAGCTGGAAGTGCTGAACGAGTCGGAAACCCCGCCGTTCCCACTCAACGAATATTCCGACGTTGGCGAGGAAACTCGCCTGCGCTATCGCTTCCTGGACCTGCGTCGCCCGGAAATGGCCGAGAAGCTGCGTCTGCGCTCGCGCATGACCACCAGCATCCGCCGCTTCCTCGACGAGAACGGCTTCCTCGACGTCGAAACCCCGATCCTGACCCGCGCCACCCCGGAAGGTGCGCGTGACTACCTGGTGCCTAGCCGTACCCACCCAGGCAGTTTCTTCGCCCTGCCGCAATCGCCGCAATTGTTCAAGCAACTGCTGATGGTGGCCGGCTTCGACCGTTACTACCAGATCGCCAAATGCTTCCGTGACGAAGACCTGCGCGCCGACCGCCAGCCTGAATTTACCCAGATCGACATTGAGACCAGCTTCCTCAATGAAAAAGAGATCATGGGCCTCACCGAACAGATGATCCGCAACCTGTTCAAGGAAGTGCTGGACCTGGAATTCGGTGACTTCCCGCACATGACCTTCGAAGAAGCCATGCGCCGCTACGGTTCCGACAAGCCGGACCTGCGCAACCCGCTGGAACTGGTGGACGTGGCCGACCAGCTGAAAGAAGTCGACTTCAAGGTGTTCAGCGGCCCGGCCAATGACCCGAAATGCCGCATCGCCGCCCTGCGCGTGCCGGGCGGCGCGAGCATGCCGCGCAAGCAGATTGACGACTACACCAAGTTCGTCGGCATCTACGGTGCCAAGGGCCTGGCGTACATCAAGGTCAACGAGCGCGCCAACGGCGTTGACGGCCTGCAATCGCCGATCGTTAAAAACATTCCGCTGGACAACCTCAACGCGATCCTCGATCGCGTCGGTGCAGTCGATGGCGACATCGTGTTCTTCGGTGCCGACAAAGCCAAGATCGTCAGCGAGGCCCTGGGCGCGCTGCGCATCAAGCTCGGTCACGACCTGAGCCTGCTGACCTGCGAATGGGCGCCGATGTGGGTTGTCGACTTCCCGATGTTCGAAGAAAACGACGACGGCAGCTTCAGCGCCTTGCACCATCCGTTCACCGCGCCGAAGTGCTCCCCGGCCGAGGTGGAAGCCAACCCGGCCGGCGCGCTGTCCCGTGCCTACGACATGGTGCTCAACGGCACCGAGTTGGGTGGCGGTTCGATCCGTATCCACCGCAAAGAGATGCAGCAAGCGGTGTTCCGTCTGCTGGGCATCAACGAAGCGGAACAGGAAGAGAAGTTCGGCTTCCTGCTCGACGCGCTCAAATACGGTGCGCCGCCCCACGGTGGCCTGGCGTTCGGCCTGGACCGCCTGGTGATGCTGATGACCGGCGCCCAGTCGATCCGTGAAGTGATTGCGTTCCCGAAAACCCAGAGCGCCGCGGACGTCATGACCCAGGCCCCGGGTGTGGTGGATGCCAAGGCACTGCGCGAACTGCACATCCGTCTGCGCGAGACGCCGAAGGCTGAGTAAGGCTGCTGCGTGAAAGCGCGATAAGGTTGTAAGCAGTCAAAAAGGCGCATCTTCGGATGCGCCTTTGCGTTTGAAAGAGGGAAATCTCGCCGGCGGCGGGATTGATAGGTTTCTAGAGAATTTCGGAGTTGTGTTATGGCTGGCCATTCCAAGTGGGCGAACATCAAGCACCGCAAAGAGCGTCAGGATGCCAAGAAAGGCAAGATCTTCACCAAGTGGATTCGCGAACTGACCGTCGCCGCCCGCCAGGGTGGGGGTGACCCGGGTTCCAACCCGCGCCTGCGCCTGGCGCTGGACAAGGCGCTGGGCGCCAACATGAGTCGCGACATCATCGACCGCGCCGTGGCCCGTGGTGCTGGTGCGGCCGATACCGACGACATGGTCGAATTGACCTATGAAGGCTACGGCCCGGGCGGCGTGGCGGTGATGGTCGAATGCATGACCGACAACCGCAACCGTACCGCTGCAGCGGTGCGCCATGCCTTCAGCAAGTGCGGCGGCAACCTGGGGACCGACGGTTCGGTGGCCTACCTGTTCGAGCGCAAGGGGCAGATTACCTTTGCACCGGGCACGGATGAAGACGCGCTGATGGAAGCGGCGATGGAGGCGGACGCCGACGACGTCGTCACCCACGAAGATGGCTCTATTGACGTATTCACCTCGTTCGCCAGCTTCTACTCAGTGCGCAATACCCTGGAAGCCGCAGGCTTCAAGGGCACCGATGCGGAAATCGTGATGCTGCCGACCACCAGCGCCGAACTTGACCTGGACGGTGCGCAGAAGGTGTTGAAGCTGCTGGATATGCTCGAAGACCTGGATGATGTGCAGAATGTGTATTCGAATGCCGACATCCCGGAATCCGTGGCTGAACAGCTAGGCTGAGAAAAATGTCGTTCAAAATGTGGGAGGGGGCTTGCCCCCGATGAGGGAGTGTCAGTAGGCACATTTGTGACTGACCCACCGCCATCGGGGGCAAGCCCCCTCCCACATTGGGTTCTCGGTGTATCAAAAAATATGTTTATTTAATCCGCAGGCGTTATGACTTTAATCCTAGGTATCGACCCCGGTTCGCGCATCACCGGTTTTGGCGTGGTGCAACAGACTCCGCGCGGCTGCGTGTATGTCGCCTCGGGCTGCATCCGCACCGGCGCGGGGGAATTGGCCGAACGCCTGCAGATCGTCTATCGCGGGGTGCGGGAAGTCATCCAGACCTACGGTCCGGTGACCATGGGCATCGAAAAAGTCTTTATGGCCAAGAATGCCGATTCGGCGTTGAAGCTCGGCCAGGCGCGTGGTGCGGCCATCGTGGCGGGGGCCGAGGAGGGCATGGAAATCGCCGAATACACCGCGACCCAGGTCAAGCAGGCCGTCGTGGGTACGGGTGGGGCGAATAAAGAGCAGGTGCAGATGATGGTCATGCACATGCTCAAACTCACCTCGAAACCCCAGATCGACGCCTCCGACGCCCTGGCCATCGCCATTTGCCACGCCCACACCCGCTCCAGCCTGCTGCCCCATGGTTTGGGCGCGGCACGCAGTCGTGGCGGACGCCTGCGTCTCTGATAGCATCATCGCAATCGTTATTTCCGGTCAGGCCTGCTCTGACCCCAAGCTTTAAGGATCTGAACCGTGATTGGACGCTTGCGCGGCACCCTGGCTGAGAAACAGCCGCCGCACCTGATTCTGGATGTGAATGGATTGGGTTATGAGCTTGAAGTGCCCATGACCACCTTGTACCGCTTGCCTTCGGTCGGCGAGCCGATAACCTTGCACACGCATTTAGTCGTGCGCGAAGACGCGCAACTGCTCTATGGTTTCATCGGCAAGCGCGACCGCGACTTCTTCCGCGAGCTGATTCGGCTTAACGGCGTCGGGCCGAAATTGGCCCTGGCATTGATGTCGAGCCTGGAAGTGGATGAACTGGTACGTGCCGTTTCAGCCCAGGACACCTCGGCCCTGACCAAGGTGCCGGGTGTGGGCAAGAAAACCGCCGAGCGCCTGCTGGTGGAACTGAAGGACCGTTTCAAGGCCTGGGAAGTGGTGCCGAGCATGTTCGCCCTGGTACCGAACCAGCCGGATATGCCGGCAGGCCAGGTCGCCAGTGCCGAAAGCGATGCGGTCAGTGCGTTGATTTCCCTGGGCTACAAGCCGCAGGAGGCCAGCAAGGCGGTATCGGCCATCAAGGACAAGAACCTGAGCAGTGAAGACATGATCCGCCGAGCCCTGAAGGGAATGATTTAAGTGATAGAAGCTGATCGTCTGATCGCGGCCACCGGTCCGCGCGACCGTGAAGAAGTCCAGGACCGCGCCATCCGCCCCCTGAGCCTGGCCGACTACATCGGCCAGCCCACCGTGCGCGAGCAGATGGAGCTGTTCATCCAGGCCGCACGCGGGCGCAGTGAGTCGCTGGATCACACGCTGATCTTCGGCCCGCCGGGCCTGGGTAAGACCACCCTGGCCAACATCATCGCCCAGGAAATGGGCGTGTCGATCAAGTCCACGTCCGGCCCGGTGCTGGAGCGCCCTGGCGACCTGGCCGCGTTGCTGACCAATCTGGAGCCTCACGACGTCCTGTTCATCGATGAGATCCACCGGCTGTCGCCGATCGTCGAGGAAGTGCTGTACCCGGCGATGGAGGACTTCCAGCTCGACATCATGATCGGTGAAGGCCCGGCGGCCCGTTCAATCAAGCTCGACCTGCCGCCGTTCACATTGGTGGGTGCCACGACCCGCGCGGGCATGTTGACCAACCCGCTGCGAGACCGTTTCGGCATCGTTCAACGTCTTGAGTTCTATAGCACGGCAGACCTTGCGACCATCGTCAGCCGTTCGGCGAGCATCCTTGGCCTGCCGCTGGACCCGGAAGGCGCGTTCGAAATCGCCCGGCGCGCCCGCGGTACACCACGGATCGCCAACCGCTTGCTGCGCCGTGTGCGCGATTTTGCCGAGGTGCGCGCCAAGGGGCATATCACCAAGGCGGTCGCGGACCTGGCCTTGAATCTGCTGGATGTGGACGAACATGGCTTCGATCATCAGGACCGGCGTCTGCTCCTGACCATGATCGAGAAGTTCGACGGCGGCCCGGTGGGCGTGGACAGCCTCGCTGCCGCCATCAGTGAAGAGCGTCACACCATCGAGGATGTGCTGGAGCCCTACCTGATCCAGCAGGGCTACATCATGCGCACGCCGCGGGGCAGGGTGGTGACGCGGCATGCCTATCTGCACTTTGGGCTAAACATCCCGTCACGATTGGGAGACATGCCTGTGGTAGACGAATTTCTCGATGCAGTGGACGATTAAAAAATTTGTAGGAGCGAGCTTGCTCGCGAAAAACGCCAACGATAACGCAGTGTGTCTGGTTATACGCGGCGGCCTCAGGTCCTTCGCGAGCAAGCTCGCTCCTACAGGGTATTTGCCATGTGGGGTGATTTATCCGAGCTTTGTGCTGTCCCAGTGTCTGGTGTCGTCATTTGAGTCACTGAAGAAAGTTTCAGGAATGAAAAAACAGTTGTCCAGCCGGATTGGCAACCTGAGGAGTAAGCACTAGAGTATGCGCGCGCAAAACGGGGATCAGTCGTTCGCACATCGCTGTCGCGTTTATTACGAGGACACTGATGCCGGCGGCATCGTTTATTACGTCAATTACCTGAAATTCATGGAACGGGCTCGAACCGAGCGGCTCAGGGAGCTGGGCTTTGCCCAATCCACGCTGGCAGGGGAGGACCTGTTATTCGTCGTGCATTCCAGCGAGGCGCGTTACCACGCACCGGCGCGACTGGACGATGAGTTGCTGGTCAGCGCTGAAGTCGTCGAATTGAACCGTGCCAGCCTGCGATTCAAGCAGCAGGTCAGGCGGGCTACGGATGCAACGCTGCTCTGTGAGGGGCAGTTCCTGGTGGCGTGTGTACGCACCAACAGTTTGAAGCCTCGGGCCATTCCCGAAACTCTACGTGCGGCCTTTGCTGCCGTGAGCGGCGCGGGTAAACAATCAAAGCAGGAGATTTAGCGTGGAACCTACCGTCGTCGACCATTCCTCGATGTGGAGCCTGGTCAGTAATGCCAGTGTCGTGGTGCAACTGGTCATGCTGACCCTGGTGGCCGCATCGGTTACCTCTTGGGTCATGATTTTTCAGCGCAGCAACTTGCTGCGTGCCGGTCGACGCGCCCTGGAGAGCTTCGAGGAGCGCTTCTGGTCGGGTATCGACCTGTCCAAGCTGTATCGCCAGGCCGGCAGCAATCCGGACCCGGATTCGGGCGTCGAGCAAATCTTCCGCGCCGGCTTCAAGGAGTTCTCGCGCCTGCGCCAGCAGCCGGGCGTTGATCCGGAAGCCGTGATGGAAGGCGTGGCCCGCGCCATGCGCGTGGCCATCTCCCGCGAAGAAGAGAAGCTGGAGCAAAGCCTGCCGTTCCTGGCGACCGTCGGCTCCGTCAGTCCGTACATCGGCCTGTTCGGTACCGTATGGGGCATCATGAACTCCTTCCGCGGTCTGGCCCAGGCCCAGCAGGCGACCCTGGCCACCGTGGCCCCGGGCATTGCCGAAGCCCTGATCGCTACCGCGATCGGCCTGTTCGCCGCTATCCCCGCAGTAATCGCCTACAACCGTTTTGCCGCCACCAGCGAAACCTTGATCGGCCGTTACTACACCTTCGCCGATGAATTCCAGGCGATCCTGCACCGTAAAGTGCACACCAGCGAAGAATAAGCAGGTAATTCCCAATGGCTTTAATCGCTCGAGCTCGCAAAAAGCGCAAGCCGGTCGCCGAGATGAACGTAGTGCCCTACATCGACGTGATGCTGGTGCTGCTGGTCATCTTCATGGTGACCGCGCCGATGCTCAACCAGGGCGTGAAGGTTGATCTGCCCAAGGTTTCCAGTGAAGCCTTGCCGCAGGACAACAACACTCAGGTCCTGACCATTTCGATCAAGGCTGACAAGACCTACTACTGGAACCTTGGCAGCGAAGTCGACACGCAGAAGCAGCAGGACAAGGCCTTGACCTTGCCGGCGATGACGGATGCCGTGACCAAGATCATTCGCTCCGGCAACGAAGGCGGCAAGCACACCCAGGTGTTCATCCGCGGTGACAAGTCGGTCGACTACGGTTCCGTCATGGGCGCCATGGGCGGGCTGCAGAAGGCCGGCGTGGGTAACGTTGGCTTGATTACCGAGGCACCCTGATGCAGCAACAGCGAGAGCCGTCCGCCTCGGAAAGCTACTTCTGGCCTGGCGTGTGGGCAATTGCCCTGCACGTGCTGGTGTTCGGCATGCTGTTCGTCAGCTTTGCCATGACCCCGGACCTGCCGCCAGCCAAGCCGATCGTGCAGGCGACCCTGTATCAGCTGAAATCGAAAAGTCAGGCCACCACCCAGACCAATCAGAAGATTGCGGGTGAGGCCCAGAAGTCGGCTGCGCGCCAGACCGAAGTCGAGCAGATGGAACAGAAGAAGGTCGAGCAGGAAGCGGTGAAGGCTGCTGCGGAACAAAAGAAAGAAGAGGCGGCTCAAAAGGCCGAGGAATCGAAAAAGGCTGACGAAGCCAAGAAAGCCGACGAAGCGAAAAAGGCTGATGAAGCCAAGAAAGCCGAGAAAGCCGCCGAAGCCAAAAAGGCCGAAGAGAAACAATTGGCTGATATAGCCAAGAAGAAGTCCGAAGAAGAAGCCAAGAAAGCTGCCGAAGAAGAGGCCAAGAAAAAGGCCGCTGAGGAAGCCAAGAAAAAGATCGTCGAAGACGCGAAGAAGAAAGCCGCCGAAGACGCCAAGAAAAAAGCTGAAGCAGACGAGGCGAAGAAGAAAGTCGCCGACGACGCGAAGAAGAAAGCTGCCGCCGACGCCTCCAAGAAAAAGGCCCAGGAAGCAGCCCGTAAATCCGCCGAAGAGAAAAAGGCCCAGGCCCTGGCAGATTTGCTTTCCGACACGCCGCAGCGTCAGCAAGCCTTGGCCGATGAACGTGGCGATGAAGTCGCGGGCAGTTTTGACGACCTGATCCGGGCGCGGGCAGCGGAAGGCTGGACACGTCCACCTTCGGCACGTAAAGGCATGACAGTAGTGCTGCAGATCGGCATGTTGCCGGACGGTACGGTGACTTCGGTCAGCGTGGCCAAGTCCAGTGGTGACGGTTCGTTCGACAGTTCGGCGGTTGCCGCAGTCAAGAATATTGGCCGGTTGACCGAGATGCAGGGAATGAAACCAAGCGACTTCGCTCCCTATCGTTCATTCAAGATGACATTCACACCTGAGGATCTAGCCTTGTGAGAAACCTTCTTCGAGGAATGCTTGTCGTTATTTGCTGTATGGCAGGGATAGCGGCGGCGGATGAAAAGAACATCCTGGTTACCAGCGGCAGCGATCGGGCCACCCCGATCGCGGTAGTACCGTTCGGCTGGCAGGGCGGCAGCGTGCTGCCGGATGACATGGCCCAGATCGTCAGCGACGACCTGCGCAATTCCGGCTACTACGCACCGATTCCAAAGGGCAACATGATCAGCCAGCCCAACCAGGCCAGCGAAGTCGTGTTCCGTGACTGGAAAGCGGTGGGCGCGCAGTACCTGATGGTCGGCAACATCACGCCGGCCGGCGGTCGCCTGCAAATCACCTACACCTTGTTCAACGTGGCCACCGAGCAGCAGGTCCTGACCGGCAACGTCTCCGGCACCGCTGAACAACTGCGTGACATGGCCCACTACATTTCGGACCAGTCGTTTGAAAAACTCACCGGTATCAAAGGGGCGTTCTCGACGCGCCTGTTGTATGTGACGGCTGAGCGTTTCTCTGTAGACAACACTCGCTACACCCTGCAGCGTTCGGACTACGACGGTGCGCGTGCAGTGACCTTGTTGCAGTCGCGTGAGCCGATCCTGTCGCCGCGCTTCGCGCCGGACGGCAAGCGTATTGCCTACGTATCGTTCGAACAGAAGCGTCCACGTATCTTCGTCCAGCACATCGATACCGGCCGTCGTGAGCAGATCACCAACTTCGAAGGCCTCAACGGTGCACCGGCCTGGTCGCCGGATGGTTCGCGCCTGGCATTCGTGCTGTCCAAGGACGGCAACCCGGATATCTACGTGATGAACATGGCCTCGCGTCAGCTCTCGCGTGTGACCAGCGGCCCAGGTATCAACACCGAACCGTTCTGGGGTAAAGATGGTTCGACCATCTATTTCACCTCTGACCGTGGCGGCAAGCCTCAGGTCTACAAGGCAAATGTGAACGGTGGCGGCGCGGAACGTGTGACATTTATTGGTAACTACAACGCCAATCCCAAGCTTTCGGCCGATGAAAAGACGTTGGTAATGATTCACCGTCAGGATGGTTTCACTAATTTCCGGGTTGCGGCCCAGGATTTGCAGCGCGGAACCGTGAAAATCCTTACAGATACCAACCTTGATGAGTCAGCCACTGTTGCGCCCAACGGCACCATGGTAATCTACGCCACCCGCCAGCAGGGCCGGGGAGTCTTGATGCTCGTGTCCATCAACGGACGCGTAAGGCTCCCGCTTCCTACCGCACAAGGCGAAGTCAGAGAACCATCCTGGTCCCCTTACCTGAACTGACGCGGCGCTACAAAAAGAAGTACTTAACACACTGGGGTTCATTAGGAGTTTCACGATGGAAATGCTGAAGTTTGGTAAGTTTGCTGCTCTGGCTCTGGCTCTGTCCGTAGCCGTTGGTTGCTCCTCTAAAGGCGGCGACAATGCCGGTGAAGGCGCAGCTGTTGATCCAAACGCTGGTTACGGCGCTAACACTGGTGCAGTCGACGGCTCCCTGAGCGAAGAAGCTGCTCTGCGCGCGATCACCACTTTCTACTTCGAATACGACAGTTCGGACCTGAAGCCAGAAGCCATGCGCGCTCTGGACGTTCACGCCAAGGACCTGAAAGCTAACGGCGCTCGCGTTGTTCTGGAAGGTAACACTGACGCCCGTGGTACTCGTGAGTACAACATGGCTCTGGGCGAGCGTCGTGCGAAAGCCGTTCAGCGCTACCTGGTACTGCAAGGTGTTGCTCCAGGCCAACTGGAACTGGTTTCCTACGGTAAAGAGCGTCCAGTTGCAACTGGCAACGACGAGCAGTCGTGGGCTCAGAACCGTCGCGTCGAACTGCGTAAGTAATTCGTCATGCGAACGTGCCGTCGTGCTCTGACTGTATTGGCTCTCAGCCTCGCACCGCTTGCGGTGTGGGCTGCGGTTCCTGTAACGGATAGCAACTCTGGCTATAACAATAGCGGCAGCAGTTATCCGCCAGCGGGTTATGGCACGAACGGCGCCTATGCTGGGGGGGCGGCTACGGCCGCGCCCTCGGCACAGGGCGAGCTGTTCAACCAGCTGCAACGCATGCAGGATCAATTGGCCCAGCAACAAGGCGCCATTGAAGTTCTGCAGAATCAAGTGAATCAACTCAAGCAAGAAGGCCTGGAACGTTACCAGGATCTTGATCGACGTATTGGAGCCGGTGTTGCACCTGCCGCTACTCCTGATAATTCTTCTGCCGGTGGCGCGCCCAGTGCCGCTGCCGGTGGTGCTGCTGCTGGTGGCGCAGTAGCGGGGGCCGCAGCGGCTGCCCCTGCCGCGAGCAGCGAACCGGGCGATCCGGCGAAGGAAAAACTGTATTACGATGCAGCCTTCGACCTGATCAAGGCCAAGGACTTCGATAAGGCCAGCCAGGCCTTTACCGCGTTCCTGCGCAAGTACCCCAATAGTCAGTACGCGGGCAATGCCCAGTACTGGTTGGGTGAGGTCAACCTGACAAAAGGTGATTTGCAGGGGGCGGGCCAGGCGTTTGCCAAGGTCAGCCAGCTGTACCCCAAGCATTCCAAGGTGCCGGACTCGCTGTATAAACTGGCTGACGTAGAACGCCGCCTGGGTCATACCGACAAGGTCAAAGGCATTCTGCAGCAGGTGGTTGCCCAGTATCCGGGCTCCTCCGCCGCGCAGCTGGCCCAGCGGGATCTGCAACGCTTGTAGGCAATGCAGCCCGTTTAGAAGAAACCCGCGCCTGGCGCGGGTTTTTTCGTTAGAATCCACGCCCTTTTATGACACACGCTTCCTGGGGTTGACGCGTTGGCGCGATCCCTTGAAGTGCCTGACGGAGGCGGACAGCCTGTTTAGCTGTTACGCCCGTGGCGACTATGCAAGACACATTACGTATTACCGAAGTTTTTTACTCGTTGCAGGGTGAAACGCGCACTGCCGGCCTGCCTACCGTATTCGTACGACTCACTGGCTGCCCCTTGCGTTGTCAATACTGTGACAGCGCCTATGCCTTCAGCGGCGGCACCCTACGCACCCTGGATGACATCCTAGAGCAGGTTGCCGGTTACCGGCCGCGCTACGTCTGTGTGACGGGCGGCGAGCCATTGGCGCAACCCAATGCCATCCCCTTGCTTAAACAGCTGTGTGACGCAGGCTACGAGGTGTCGCTGGAAACCAGCGGCGCCTTGGATATCTCTGCGGTAGATCCGCGTGTCAGCCGAGTGGTCGATCTGAAGACCCCTGACTCCAAGGAAGCCCACCGCAATCGCTACGAGAACATGGACTTGCTGACGGCTAACGATCAGGTCAAGTTCGTCATCTGCTCTCGTAATGATTATGACTGGGCGACTTCCAAGCTGATCCAGTATGGGCTTGAACGTCGAGCAGGGGAGGTGCTGTTCTCCCCGAGTCATCACGACCTCAACGCGCGCGAGCTTGCGGACTGGGTAGTGGCGGATAACCTGCCGGTGCGTCTGCAATTGCAGTTGCACAAATACCTGTGGAACGACGAACCAGGTCGCTGATGCGGCTGATGAGAAGGCTGTGGAAGGCCTTCAAACCGCGCCATTTTTAGCTTCAATGCGTTATTTCTGATTTTTTCAAATAAGGTGTTGAATAATCCTTAGAAATCAGTATTATACGCGCCACCACACAGCGGGTCGTTAGCTCAGTTGGTAGAGCAGTTGGCTTTTAACCAATTGGTCGTAGGTTCGAATCCCACACGACCCACCATTTTTGGCGGTTTAGAAAATCCGGAAGGCCCACGCAAGTGAGGATTTCCGGGTTTTTTTTTGCCTGTCATTCCGCATCGCCAAATCGACACGCATTGCGCCGTGATCGGTTCATCTCGCTGGTTAGCCCATACACATTCCTGAACGGCAGAACGCTGGGGAACATTGCGCTCAATACGCGTGCCGATGTGTGCCGGCTGCATCAGAACCGTCTTATGTCAATGCTCAAGGATTCGCTGCAACTTAAGCAGGTACCCGAACGGGCGCTCGATTTCGACCGGATGCCGGTGGCCTTCCTTGCACGGTTTATCGCGATTCACGTCTCGGACCATGGGTGGCGATTAACCGGTCAGGAACAGCGCACTGCAAAGGGGTACGTCTATCTTAAGCAAATCGACTTATCTGAACAGCAGAGGAACTTTCTTGTGCAACAGTTTGAACCCGATACTTTGGTCCGCAATCCAGTGGGCAATCCTGTCGTCGCGAGTGTCACGGTGAAGAGCGATGCGCGCAGCGTGTGGAATGTCGTTGGGGATTTCGCCGGTTTCGCAACGTTTATCCCTGCGCTGGCGCATATCGAAATGACGGGCGAGGGCGTGCGTTCGGTGCGCAAGAAACTGTTCAAGGACGGCAATGTGGTGATTGAGCAACTCAATACCCATGACGATCAAGCGATGGCCATGACCTGGTCACTGCTCTACACCTCGCTGAACATCGGCAACCTCTGGGCGGTGATGCAGGTTGTGCCTGACGGTGACAACCAGAGCCAGGCGACCTGGACCATCATTGGTCAGCCGCACACTGGCAGCAAGGAGGACGTGCCGGCATTCGAGGCGTTCCTGCAGGGTTTTGCCGACGATGCGATGAAGAACGTGCAGGCGCTCTTCAACGGATGAGCAACAGGTGCCGGGGCGCCCACCGTGCCGGCACTGTCGGGTGAACGGTTAAAACGCAAAAGGCCATTCGCGAGAATGGCCTTTTTTTGTTGCGAACCGATAATCAGCCGCCTGCTGATTGCTCGTTCAACAGGAAGGCGTGCAGCGCTTCCATCGTCATGCTCCCCAAGTCTTCGCCTGCGCGCGAGCGCACGGTGACAGTACCGTTTTCTTTTTCGCGCTCACCGACCACGAGCAAGTAAGGCACGCGTTGAAGAGTGCTTTCACGAATCTTGTAGCCGATTTTCTCATTGCGCAGATCAGCTTCCACCCTGAACCCAAGCTGGACCAGGTCATTGCGTGTCTGGTCGGCATAATCGTTCTGTGCATCAGTGACCGTCACGACGATGGCCTGCACCGGCGCAAGCCAGAGCGGGAACTGACCGGCATGGTGTTCGATGAGAATGCCAAGGAACCGCTCCAGAGAGCCCACGATTGCGCGGTGCAGCATGACCGGCTTGCGTCGTTGCGAATGCTCATCGACGTATTCGGCGCCCAGGCGATCCGGCATGTGATAGTCGACCTGCATCGTGCCTACCTGCCATTCACGCCCGATGGCGTCACGCAGGTGGTACTCGATCTTGGGGCTGTAGAACGCGCCTTCGCCCGGCAGTTCTTCCCACTCCACATCACACTCGGACAGGGCTTCACGCAACAGGTTTTCGGCCTTGTCCCACACTTCGTCGCTGCCCAGGCGTTTGCCTGGCTCAGGACGCAGTGCGATTTTTACCGCAATGTCAGTGAAGCCGAAGTCGGCATAAACCTTGACTGCCTGGTAATGGAACGCCTTGATCTCGGCCGCGATTTGCTCTTCGGTGCAGAAAATGTGCCCGTCATCCTGGGTAAATGCGCGCACCCGCATAATGCCGTGCAAAGCGCCCGAAGGCTCGTTGCGGTGGCAGCCGCCGAACTCGCCGTAACGGATCGGCAGTTCACGGTGGCTGCGCAGGCCATGCTTGAAGATTTGGATGTGGCCGGGGCAGTTCATCGGTTTGAGTGCGTACTGGCGGTTTTCGGACTCAGTGACAAACATGTTTTCTTTGTAGTTGTCCCAGTGCCCTGATTTCTTCCACAGGGTGCTGTCGAGTACTTGCGGCGACTTGACTTCACGGTAGCCGCCATCGCGGTAAACCCGGCGCATGTACTGTTCGACCGTCTGCCACAACGACCAGCCCTTGGGGTGCCAAAAGACCATGCCTGGCGCTTCTTCTTGTTGGTGAAACAAGTCGAACTGTTTTGCCAGTTTGCGGTGATCACGCTTTTCAGCTTCTTGAAGTTGATTCAAGTAGGCCTTGAGCTCTTTTTCGTTGCCCCAGGCAGTGCCGTAGATACGGCTGAGCATGATGTTGTTGGAGTCGCCGCGCCAGTAGGCGCCAGCCACTTTCATCAGTTTGAAGGCGCCAAGCTTCGCTGTGTTGGGCACATGCGGCCCACGGCACAGGTCGGTGAACTCGCCCTGGGTATAAAGTGAGAGCGTTTCCCCGGCGGGTATGGCGTCGATGATTTGCGTCTTGTAGCTTTCGCCCAGTTGTTCAAAAAACGCCAGTGCTTCATCCCGTGGTAATTGCGTACGGGTAACCGGTAGTTGTTCTTTGACGATCCTGGTCATTTCGGCTTCGATGAGCGGAAGATCGTCCATTGTGAAAGGACGAGGTGCCACGAAGTCGTAATAGAAGCCATTATCAATAACGGGGCCTATCGTTACTTGCGTGCCGGGGTACAGGCGCTGAACCGCCTGTGCCATCAAGTGGGCCGTCGAATGGCGTATCAGCTCCAGCGCTTGCGGGCTTTTGGTCGTGACAATCTCTACGGTAGCGTCTGTTTCCAGGAGGTAGCTGGCATCGACCAGCGTGCCGTCGACCTTGCCGCCAATCGTCGCGGCAGCGAGGCCTGCGCCAATGGATTGAGCCAGCTGTTGCACAGTCAAAGCTTCTGGAAAATCTCTGCGACTGCCGTCCGGTAGAGCGATAGTGACCATATGTAAGGGTGCTCGAATATTAATAGTTTCTAACGGGTGAATGCATCGTGTATAGGCACATGAGCTTATAAGCAACACATCCTGTGTATGCTGCCTGAGCGTCTGGAACTGCGGTGTGCAACCATATCACGATATGTTCCATACATATTCATTGGCGAGATAGGGTTTCATTTTGTTAGTGGTTTCCAACCATTCCCGGTAGGGGTCACTGGCTTTGACGATGCCGCTGCCGGCGTAGACATGAATGTGCGATTCGGTGAGCTTGACCGTGCGAATGGCCAGCGCGAAGTTGGCATCATCTCCCAGGGTGAAGTAACCAAGCCCACCGGTAAAAAAGCCGCGGTCGATTTGTTCATAGCGACGAATACGTTCGCCGCAGACGGCCAAGGGTTTCCCCCAGATCGTGGCGGGTGGATAGACCGCCGCCAAGGCATCGAATACGTTCAGCCCTGCTTTTACCGTGCCACTGATCAAGCTCTTGAGGTGTTGCACATAACCCAGGTCGATTACGCTGCGCGACTCGCGCAAGTCCAATGAGCCGTTCTCGCAGACCGTGGCCAGCTGTTCAAGAAAGAGCCCGGCTGCGGTTTCATGCTCCTCGAGTTCCTTCAGGTCGCTGGTGAGTTCGTGCCGATAGCGGGCGTTTTTTTCACCCTCGCTCGAGCCTTTGCGGGTTCCCGCCAAAGGCTCGACAACCAGCAGGTCGTTGTCCTTGCGCAGCAGCGTCTCGGGTGAAATACCGACCCAGGCCACCTGGTCGGCCCATCGGAAGACGAATTCGTAATGCGGGTTGGGGCGCGGTGCCACCAGGCGCAGCAGCAGTGCGGGTGAAATTGGCCGTTCGAGGGTCAGTTTGACTTCACGGCCAATGACCACTTTGTCTGCATCGGTGCAGGCAAGCTCGTTCAACAAACCGACCAGATCGTTGACGTAGTCGGCACACGCAGGAATGTCTTCGCGTTGGGTGATGCGCGGGTTGGCCGTTGGCGTGAAGTCTGCCGCAGAGGCGATGAGGCGCTCGTCGATGGCGTACCAGATATCGTCGTGCAGACAGCTGAACGTCAGCTGCTCGTCGCTGATCCGGCAGAATAGCCGGGGCAGGGTGAAGACCAGTGGTTCACTCAAGTGTTCGGGATGGGTTGCGCAACGCCAGCCTCCGAGGAAAGTCGCAGAAGCGGGCAAGCCATGCTTTTGCATCAACCATGGGCATAGCTGCTCCACAAAGCGGGCCACCGCATCAAACAACTGTTCATGGAACAATCGCGAAGCGTCCAGTGCCAGCGTCTGCGCCAGACACACCGCCTCCTCGTGCTGCAACTGCAGGTTCAGGTGCGCCCCATCATGGGTGACCACTACGCGAAACTCACTGCCCAGGCCGACCATCGACGTTCGCACGCCGTCGGTATGCTGGCTGAACAAGCCCATGAACTCACCGGCCAGCTTCGGAAAAAGCCGCTCCAATACCGGTAACAACGCGGCGCCCAGTTCGTGTGCGTTCAGGTTTGGATAAGGGTTGGCGTAGCTCGACTGTTTAGGGGTATTCATCGAGACTCCCGATAGGCATGGGCCAGATGACTGCATAGCTGCAAGGTTTTTTGAAAATCGAAGAAGGGCACTGCGTCTTCATGGCGCTCAGGGGCCGCAAGACTCGAGGCGTGGCTGCGAACTTCCAGGGCGATGCCACTCAACCGGCTGTCGAGGGTCCTGTGCAGATTCAGGGTCTGATCCCATTGCTGGGCGACGCTTTGGGTCAGGCTGCAGGTCGCTGGGTGCGCGGTGTGCCTATTGAGTGGGTCACATAACCAGATTACGGGTGATCGTTGTGTCTGCAGGGCGCGGATCGCTTCGCCCACTGCTTGGGTGCCATCTGCGGTATTGGCAATCAGGAGGATTTTGCCCGTTTGACGCTCAGGGTTGAGGCGCTCCACGATGTTGACCAGCGTGTGCGTATCCAATGGCCCCCCGAGGCGAAGGGCGATAGGGTTGTCCAGGCCACGGGCAAATTCCACGTAGCAACTGTCGCTGAACAGGTTGCACGCCTCGATCCACAGTAACGATGCACTGGAGGCATAGAAACCCGAGTGACGGGTGCGACGTACCAGGGCTTCTTCATAGTCCAGATGCGCGCACTCATGGCTGGTATGGATCGCCGATGCCTTGGCGCGCAACCGCTGCATTGCCGCTTCAGTGGCCTCGTAAGCCCACAGCAGGCGGTTGGCGTCCGGGCGCCTGGCCCACGGCGTTGGCGCCTGGCAGTTGACCATGTCGCCAAAGTAGCGATCCAGCGTGATGCCGTCGACGAGTTCTGTGGCGTCAGGTTGGGTGTGCGCATAACTGCCGGCGACCGAGCCGATTGCCAGTACTGGCAGGCCCAGCATCAATGCGAGGTAGCGGCTCAACGATTCAACCGTCTTGAAGCGTTGATCGAACGTGGCGTGAGTAACATCGTTCAGGCTTTGTTCACGTTGGCCCATCAGCTGCACGAACGTGTGCCCTTGCGCTGCGTGCACGAGTGCCCGTCGCAGCCGGACAATGTCGTCTTCACTGACCAGCCCGGGCAGCCGTGACAGTTGCTTGAGCACGGCGGGCAGCTGCTTGCCTTGATAGTTAGGCATGTGCCGGCGCTCTTTATCGCGCCAGCTTCCCGGTCGCCAGGATTGCGACGCGTATACCGAATCGAGATTCAACACTTCAAGCCTCCAGGCAGTACTCGACATCAATGGCGATAGGCGACTCACTCAAAGGTGGCCCCACCGTCAACGACCAGGTTTTGCAGGGTTATGTGGTTCGCATCGCCAGACAGCAGAAAGGCCACTACCGCAGCAATATCCTGCGGCTCGGCGATTTTTTGCAGCGGAATCCCGAGTCGATATTGCCCGGGATCGCCCGCTATGATGCGCTGCTCGGTCTGCGGTCCTTCACCGGCAATGGTTGCCAGCATGGAGGTGCGGGTCGAGCCGGGCGATACGACATTGCAACGAATTCCCTGAGCGGCGAACTCCAGGCCTATGCACCGGGTGAGCATGGCTGCCGCGGCCTTGGACGAACAGTAAGCGCCCATGTTGATGCGCGGCGTGCTGCCGGCATTGGAGGCAACCGTAACGATTGCGCCTTGACCCCGTTCGGCCATACGACTGGCCACGGCCCTGGAGACGAAGAAGGTACCGTGGACATTCACCTCAAAGGTCGTTTGCCATTCTTCGGCTGACGTAGTGGCAATGCTCTTGGCGACCAGCACACCGGCATTGTTGACCAGCCCGGTCAGCGGGTACTGGTTGTCAATGGCGGCAATGGCCACTTCCACTTCGTGGGGCCGGGTGATATCGACCACCTTCGGATGCAGCCTGGGTGAGCGTTGTTCGTCTGCCAGCGCTGCCAATGCCTGGGCGTTGTTGTCCAGGGCAAACACATCGGCGCCTTCCTGGAGCAGCAGGCGGGTGATGGCGGCACCGATACCCTGGGCCGCGCCGGTAACGACAATCGACTGATGTTCGAAACGGTTCATGGCTGCTCGCACTCCGTCACAGGCATCCGCGCGCTGAGCAGTTCCCACCAGGCGGTAAACCCGGGCCGTTCGGCAAGCTCCATGAAGCTCACGTCAATGCCGCGCTTGCGCCATTTCTCACTGAGCGTCAGCAGGCGAACCGAGTCGACTCCAGCCTCTTGAGGCGACTCGAGTTCGGCAAGCTCCTCCGTGGGGATGCGCAGTATCGCGGCAATCTCGGCATAAAAATCCGCTTTGTCGTAGATCAGCTTGCCCTGGGTCATCGTGCCTTCCCCAGTTCTGCCAGCATGTCGTCGCAGGACATGATTTTGCTGGAGCAACTGGCCATATGGCGTATCGCCATTTCATGCAAGTCCAGAGAGAAGTCGCCCATGGCATCCGCCACCACGAAGGGCTGGATGTCGCACATGAATGCTTCGGTCGCCGTGACCAGGCAACCGATGTGGGCATACACACCACAGATAATCAGTTGGTCGCGCCGGCCCTCCTGCAAACTCTTGAGAAGAGGCGATTTGGCAAAGGCGCTGTAGCGATGCTTGACCAGCACCTCGTCGCGCTCGGCGGTGGGTTCAAGCCCTGCGACGATGTCCTTGGCGTTGCCTTCCTCGGGCATGCCCGGCCCCCAGAAGTCCGTCAGCAAGCCGCGGTCGTCACTGGATTGGTTGCCCGGCTGGGCGGTGTAATACACCGGAATATTCAGCGCATGGCAGCACTCCTTGATGGCGGCGATACGGTGTATCACGCCATCGATGAACGCCTTGGAGGCGTAAGGCGCCAGGAAGTAATTCTGCATATCGTGGATCAACAGCGCCGCACGGGACGGCTCGACGGTCCAGTCCAACGGTTTGCGTTGCAGTGCCACTTCGCTCGGTGCGCGGTATTCCATGATTTTCGGGATTGCCATTATTCAGTCCTTGTAGGTTCAGGTGCCAGTTAAGCCTTGGGTTTATTGGCCCAGTTGTACTCGCAGTAATTTCTTGTCGATCTTGCCCAGCGTGGTCTTGGGCAACGACGGGACCAGATGAACCTGATCCGGCACTTTGAAGGCCGCTATGCCTTGCTGGCGAACGAACGACTTGAGGGCGCTGGCAGTCAGCTGCGCGCCGGGCGCCAATACGACCACGGCGCACGACACCTCACCCAGGTACTCGTCCGGCAGCCCGATGATCCCGGCCTCCAGAACGCCTGGATGAGCAAGCAGATAACCTTCTATTTCTTCTGCGGCGATTTTTTCGCCGCCGCGGTTCACTTGGTCCTTGATGCGGCCGGTGACCACCAGGTAGCCGTCATCGCGGAACACCACGACATCCCCCGTGCGGTAGAAACCATCTGGCGTGAAGGCCCTGGCATTGTGTTCCGGCGCGTTCAGGTAGCCGCGGATGGTGTAGGGGCCGCGTACCAGCAATTGCCCGGCGACCCCATTGGCCACGGGCTCATCGTTTTCGTCGACGATCAGGATTTCATCGCCACTGCTGATCGGGCGTCCCTGGGTATGCAACACGTGCTCCTCGGTGTCACCCACTGCCGTGTAGCAAACCAGGCCTTCGGACATGCCATAGACCTGCTGCAGCTGGCAGTCGAACGAGGTGGCAAGCCGCTCGGCGACGTCATCGCTCAGGCGCGCGCCTCCGACCTGCAGCAACTGCAGGCTGGACAGGTCATGGTCGCGGGAGGCATGCAGCCAGGCCTGGGCCAGGCTTGGAACCACCGACGTCAGTGTCACGCGCTCGCGCTCTATCAGGGCAAAGGCGGCTGAACCGCTGGGGTCCGAGGTCATGACGACGCGCCCGCCGGCGTACAGCACGCCGAGGAAGCCCGGCGAACTGAGCGTGAAGTTATGCCCGGCAGGCAGCACGCACAGGTACACGCTGTCGCTGTCCAGTTGGCAGATCCGGGCGCTGGCCTTGAAGCTGTAAAGGTAGTCGTCATGGCGGCGCAGGATGAGTTTGGGCAGTGCCGTGCTGCCGCCGGACAAGGTGATAAGCGCAGGCTCGCGCGAACTGCGCTGCGGCCAGGCGGCGGTGCGTCCGTACAGGTTGGCGAACGGGACGAACCCTTCGGCATCACCGACCACGATGACCTGCTTGATCGACGCAATCTGCTGCGTGAGCTCGGTTGCGATACGCCGGTAATCGAAACCCAGCGCCTGGTCCTTGATCACGTAGGCGATCGCACCTGAAATCTCAAAGATGTGCGTGATTTCGTTCAGGCGATCCGAGGGCAACGCAAACACCGGAATCGCGCCAAGGCGAAACAGGCCGAAGATGGTTTCGATGAACTCCAGGGAGTTCGGCAATTGCACAACCACTCGGTCACCGGCCTTCACACCGAGGGTGGCGAAGCCGTCGGCAATGCGGTCGGCATTGCTGTCCAGTTGCGAATAGCTCAGGTTCCGATCGCCGTCGGTAACGGCTACCCGCTGCGGGGCGAGCAGTGCGTGGCGGGTGAGGATGGCGCCGAGGGTTTCCCCGGTCCACCAGCCACTGGCGCGGTAGCGAGACTCGAACGCTTCGGGCCAGTAAGGTGCATCGAGCCCTTCGGTCGGTGCAGGAGGACTGATAAGCGCCTCGTGGTCGTGGGCTTGTGTGCGGGCCAGGCATTCGCTGTGACTGGCCGGGCCGAACAGGGCAGTCCAGCCAGCCGGCGTGGGCGCAAACTCAGGCCACAAGGAAAGCTGGCGGGCATCGTTGGCGAGCAGGCTGAAACGGCCCTCGACATCATCGAACGGGTTATGAAACGCGCGCAGGGCACGGGGCGCACGCACGGGTGCAACCGGGTTGAGGTGCTTATAGTTCGCCAGCAACACCTGCGCCAACGGTTCGGCAAGATCGGTCACGAAATAATGCCCGCCGCCTTCGATCACTGACAGCGTCACGTCCGAGGAGTACATCTGCCAATCCTTGTAGCGCTCCTCATAGTCGGGCGTGAGCGGGTCCATGTCGCCGACGATTACATGAATGGGGGCTTGCAGCGTTTGCCGGTTCAGCGCTTCCTCGGCGAAAAAGCGCGCCGTCTGGGTAGCGTCATGCTTGGTCATGCGCGCGATGCTTGCCATGCTGGCATCGTCGAGGACTTCCTTGAATCCGCCGATCTGCTGCAGGAAATCAATAATGTTTTCGCCGCTCTGGTCGGCAACCCTGGCCTGCACGTCGACCGGGTCCTGATCCAGCAGCATACCGCCAATCACCAGGGCCTTGAGGTCGGCGCCGGCCTGTTCGAGGCGGCGTGCGATTTCGATGGCGGTGGCGTTACCGGCGCAGTGCCCGTAGACGATAATCGGCCCGCTCAACGTGGCGAGAATTTCCTGGGTCGCGGCATCAGCGACGACTTCCAGCGCTTGCATGCCTTCGTCCGGGCGCATGATGTCGTGCCCCGGCAAGTTCACCGAGACACAGTTGAAGACACTCGACAGCTGGTTGACCAGGTTACGGTAGGCAAACGCATTGCCGCCGGCAAATGGAACGCAGACCAGGTTCAAGCGCTCTTTCTTTGCGCTCTTGTCGAACGCATGCAGCCAGTTGACCGCGCCTTGCGCGTCGTTGTCTTGATGATCGCGCAGGTAGTCTGCGTTGGCCCGGGGGGTGGGGTGGTCGAACAGTTCGGTGACCGGCAGTCCCAGGTCCCGGCAGATCCGAATGGCTTTGATTGAATCGCCGCCGATATCGAAGAAGTTGTCATCGATGCCGAGGGTGTCTATCTCCAGTTGCTCACTCCAGGCGGCCAGCACTCGCTCGTCCAACTCATCGCGTGGCGCTTCGACCTGGCGTGCGCCCGACAGGGCAATGGTCGGCAGGGCCTTGCGATCAACCTTGCCGCTCAAGGTGACGGGCAGGCGCTCTTGCACGCCGATGGCGCCGGGCACCATGTAGGACGGTAACCGCTCGCGCAGATAGTCGCGCACCTGTGCGGTGTCGATATCCTCGCAACGGCAGGTGGCTTTGGGGACGACGTGCGCCACCAGCTTGGGATCGCCCGAGGCGTCGGTCACCACCAATGCAATGGCGTCGGACAACAGCGGGTGGCCACGCAGTTGGGTTTCGATTTCGCCCAATTCAATGCGATAACCGCGGACCTTGACCTGCTGGTCGGCCCGCCCGATGTATTCCAGTACGCCACCCTCCTGCAATGCCGCCACGTCACCGCTGCGGTACATGCGCTCACCGGGGGCACCGAAAGGGTCGGCCACAAAACGCGTGGCATCCAGGTCCTGGCGATTGAGGTAACCACGGGCGAGGCCTGCGCCCCGTACGTACATCTCGCCATAACCGCCCACGGGTACCGGACGCAGCGCGTCATCCAGAACCTTGATGTCCAGGTCATCGTAGACCGTGCCGATCAGGCTGCCCTGGTTGGTCTGCACCTGTTCCAGCGTGACGAACTGGTACGTCGCGTTGATGGTCGTTTCGGTGATGCCATACAGGTTAAGCAAGCGCGTCCGGCTGTGACCGTAGTGTTCGAACCAGGGTTTGAGCCGGCTCAAGTCCAGCGCTTCGCCGCCAAAGCACTGGTAGCGCAGATTCAGTCGAGCGGCCAGCGCTGGCTGATCGGCCTGGGCCTCCATGAAACGGTAGAACGCAGAGGGGATCTGGCCGAATACCGTCACCTGCTCCTGCACCACCAGTTCCAGCAGTTTTTCCGGGTCGCGGGTCGTGTCCACCGGTACCAGCACCAGGCGGCCGCCATGCGCGAATGCGCCCCACATTTCCCACACGGAAGCGTCGAAGATGTAGCCGTGACAGGCCGTCCACACGTCGCTGCTGCGGTAATCAAACCAGTGATGGGTGTTTTCGAACAGACGCACGACGTTGTGGTGGGTGATGCACACGCCTTTGGGTTTGCCCGTCGAACCTGAGGTGTAGATGATGTAGGCCAGGTCGTTGGCACGAGGGCCCGATTGCAGGTTGTCGATCGATTGCTGTTGCACCGCATCCATGCACGATGGGGTGTCGATCACCATGACCTTCACGTCGCTGCCCGAGACCAGCGCCTGGCTGGACTGGTCGCAGATCACCAGTGTCGGGCAGGTGTCCTCAAGAATGGTGGTGATGCGTTCGGCGGGTGCATCCGGGTCCAGTGGCACGTAATGCGCGCCGGCCTTCAATACGCCAAGGATGCACACAAAGGTTTGGACCGAGCGCGCCAATAGCAGCGCGACCGGTTGGGGGCTGGTTTGCCCGGTCTGGTCCTGGATCAAATGGGCAAGACGGTTGGCGCGTTGGTTCAGCGCCTGATAGGTGAGGTGTTCGCCGTTGAAGGTCAGGGCGATGGCGTCCGGAGTCGCGTGGACGGCGCGCTCAAAGCGTTCGACCAGGGTCTGCGCCAGCGTATGCGCCTGGTTGACCGGGCTGAAGCAGGCATTGCCTTGGGCGTAGCCCGGGTCTGTTGCATCGTAGGCGTCCAACTGCCCCAATGGCGTGTCGCTGGCCGCGGCGAAACGTTCGACAAAGTCGATGAACCGTTGCACGTGCCGTTCAAGGGCAGCGCGGCTGTACAGCGCCGGGTTGGCCATGGCAATGATGTTCAGCGTTTTATCGTCGGCCGGGGTTTGGATCAGCAGCGAGAGATCATCGGCCGGGCCTGCGCTGAGCACATGGACCTCGCCGGGAACGCCATCGAACGACAGCTTTGCGGAGAAGAAATCGATGTTGATTTGCGGTCCGGTCAGGCGTCGGTTGTCCCCCAGCAGGTTGCAATCGCGGCGGATGTCTTCGGCCCGATAGCGCTGATGAGGGCGCATGCGGTCCAACTGTGCCTGCACGCTGGCGACCAGTTGCTCAACGCTTTGGCCGGGTTTGATGTCCAGGCGCAGCGGCAGCACATTGGCCAGGGTGCAGGGCACGTTGATTGCGCCCGTGGCGAAGCGGTTCATCATGGGGACGCCAACGGTCACCTGTCGGTAACCCGTGCTACGCCCGACAAACGCGCCAAAGGCCGCCAACAGCACGTTGACCCATTGCGAATCCATGGCCTCGGCGCGTTCGCGCAAGCTGGCCATGATGGATTCGTCCAGCACCCGGCGATGTTGGATGGCCTGGTAGGACGGCTGAGCGACATCACTGTTGAGGCTGGCCACTTCGGCCATGTCCTGGCAGTGCTGCTGCCAGAATGCACGGTCCTGTGCAAAGGCCGGCGATGCGCGCCAGGCCTGCTCGTTCTCCAGCACCTGCCGAACACTGCCGAAAGGCGATGGCGAGCAGAGGTCCGGGGCTTGCCCGTAGAGGTCGGCAACGCGTTTGAACAGCATGGAGAGCGCAACGCCATCCATGACGATATGGTGGGTTTTGAAGTACCAATAGTTGACGTTGGGCGCCACCTGTAGCAGCGCGCTGGAGAAGATCGGGCCGCTCGTCAGGTCAGTGGGACGGGCCAGGTCGCTCTCCATCCAGCTGCGCGCTTGCTCGGCATCCACTGCCAGCACGTTGAGCTCGACGGCCACTTGGGCGAGGATGGTCTGGGTCAGCGCGCCGCCCTGAGTCTCGTCTTCATGAAAGCGCGCACGTAGTGCTTCGATGTCGTCCACCGCCCGCTGCAGGGCGTGCTGAAGTCGCTGGGGATCGATATCGCCGCTCATTTCGATATAGCTGGCAACGTTGTAGGCGGGGCTTTGCGGATCGAATTGATGCCCCATCCAGATCGACTGTTGGGCAGATGTCAAAGCAGTGGTGAATGAGGCTGACATGCCAGTTTAACTCCGGTCGGAAATGGTAAATGCAAGAGAGGTCATGCCTTGGGCAAGTGCTGCTGGCCTTTCACCGCATCGAAAAAACGCTCGCACAAATAGCTGCGCTTGGACGGGTCGACTTGAGCGTCGATCAGTACCGGTCTGTCCATGTTCAAGGCTTCTTCCAGGTGCTGGCGCAGTTCGCGGCCCGTGGTGGCGGTGAACGCCTGGACTTGCAGGAATTGCCCGGCTGCCGAGAAGCTCATGGGCATCTGTTCGGTCAGCGCGATATCTGCCGCATCCGAGGAAAGCGAGGCCCAGCGTTGGTTGTTGAGCACAATCACGATAGGACTCAGGCCGAATTTGGCGGCTCGCATCAGCTCGTTGCCGGTCATATGAAACGCACCATCGCCCACCAGCACGATAGGCCGCTTGCCTGTACCCAATTGGTAGCCCATGGCGCCCGGCACGGCGATCCCCATGCTCATGTACAGCGGCGAGGTCAGAACGTCGGCAGGGAACATGCCCAGGGACATGAAGAACACGTCGCCGCAGTCGACCACCAGCTGGGTATCCGGTTGGGTGACGAAATGACGGTTGAGCTCGTTGATGATGTCGAAGGGCGTCAACGGGCTTTCTTCTGAGGGGTAGAGGCTGGCCGGCGTCGGTACGATGAAGTCCTTTTGCGTCTCGGTCAGTGGTGCCAGCGGTGTCTTGGCGTTGTGGATCACATCGCTGAAGGCAATCAGGAACTCGGCGGTGGAGGCGTTGAAGTGCTGACGCCCGACGCTGATCTTGCCGTCATCGGCGTGGATCAAGCGGCCCTTGGCGATATGACTGGCGATGCCCATGTTGACGTCAGAGTTGGGTTCGCCGATGAGCATCAGTACATCGCATTTGGCCAACAGCTCACGGGTAACCCGAGAGGGTGACGCAGGCCCGGCATAGATGCCGCGGTAGTTGGGGTGCGAAACGGGGATGCCGCCTCGGGACATCGGCGTGGCCACCCACGGCATGGCCAGGCGCTCGCAGACGCGCATGGCCAGGTCCGTCAGCCCGCGCCGCTTGAGATCAAGGCCGGGCACGAACACCGGATCCCGGGCTTTGCGCACCAGCGCGTAAGCCAGCTCCGCGGCCTGGCGAGCGGCCTGGCTATAGCGTGTCGAGGGTTCCAACGGCACTCGACGGGCAGGGCTGTAGCGCACCCGCGCCTGGAACAGGTCTCGGGGAATTTCGATATACACCGGCCTGGAGTGAAGCACCGCCAAGGCCACGGCTTCGCGCAGTTGCTCCAGCACCTGGTGCGGGTCCGTCACACAGACCTGGTGCACCGTAATCTCCTTCATGATGCGATATTGGGTCTGGTGATCCACGATCGTGTGGTGCAGGAATAACGGCGCCTGGCGCTCACGGGTACCTGGAGAGCCGGAAAACACCAGCAACGGCACGCGCTCTACATAGGCTTGGGCAATGGCGTTGGTGGCGTTCAGCACGCCGACGCCGTAGGTGAAGCACACGGCGCCGGGCACCCCTTTGCCGACGGCATAACCCAACGCCGCCAGTGTGGTGCCGTACTCATGGGACATCGTCCTGAGTGCGAGCCCCGGCGTGGTCAACAGCTCACGCGACAGCTGCATGGTGAAGTCACCGGGAATGCAAAACAGGTCATCGATCCCGCTTTCTACCAACACGCGACCCACCAGGTCGCCCAGACTGACCTCCTCGGAGGTCAGGTTGATGTGCGTGGAGGGGAGGTTGGTCATCGTTGGGCTCCCTGATACACCGCCGCCAGTAACTCCTCATCCAGGTAGTTATCGAAGGAGTAGGCCAATGGCGCGAGGGGGAAGGCCTGGAGGAATTCCTTGATCTGTTGCGCGACCTTGGCCGGTTCGGTTTTCTTGAAGTACAGGTCGGCGATGAAGCGTGCGACCACTTCGAAATCTTTTTCTTTCATGCCACGGCGTGTCATCGCCTGAACACCCAGGCGGATGCCATGCACGCCCGGTTTGCCGGGAATTTCGATATTGGTGGAACGAATGCCGCCGGCATGCAGGCTGTTGACGCACAGGTCCAGGGCTTTTTGCAGATCACCCACGGCAAAGTGCACTTGGTGGGTCTGGGTGAAACCGAACGACTCACCGGTCACATCCAGCCCCAACTCATGCAGGTGACGGGCCAGAGTCTTGGCATTACTGACGATCTGCGCGGCATAGTCCCGACCGAAGAGTTCCATCTCCTTGAATGCCACCCACATTGGCGGCAGTTGTTCGGCGTGGCAGTTGCTCTGCAAATGCGGGCAGACCCATAGCGAGGTGTCTACCAGCAGGGGATGCTGAGCCGACTTGAAGCCGATATAGCCTTTTTGCGGGCCGGGGATCGTCTTGTGCGTGTTGCCATGGACGATGTCGGCGCCACAACTGAGGGGAGAATCGAACACGCCCCCCATGATCAGGCCGCCGTCGTGGCTCATGTCATACGTCAGGGTGCAGGAGTCGGGCAGCACGCTGCGGATCTCGGCCAGCGGCTGCCAGCGCAGCTTGAATGATTGATCGAGAATGACGATACGGATATGCGGGTTGCGCCGGACCATCTCATCGAGTTTGGCGACGTCAATCAGCAGGCTGGTCGGGTTCACCGGCAGGTGGAAAATCTCGATCCCCATTTTCTGCGCCAGGCTCTCCAGCGCAAAGTGGCCGCCGTCGCGGTGAGCAAAATGGACAAAGCCTTCACCCGGTTTGCACGCCGCGAGCATCAGAGCCTGCTCGGCTGTCGAGCCGCCGTTCGGGCGCCAGTCGAAGGCCTGCGCACCAATCAGTGTTTTACCCAGGTCACGCACTTGATCGGCGATGGCATTCATGTGACCCGGTTCCGGGAAATGCCACTCGCCTGCGGGTACTTCAAAGGGAAACGAGCAATGGTAGAACGCACCGGCTGTAGAGCCGGATGTCAGGCGCACCAGGGCGCTGGGATAGTTTTCGTTCGCCGTGAGGCTCAGGCTGTCCTCACGGTACTGGTGGTCCTTGCCCAGGGTTGAGCTCAACCAATCGACGATCTGGGCGGTTTGTTGTTTGACATTGCTCATTGGGTTTTCTCTGCGCTTGAGGTGAAGGCGGATGGGCTGGCTTCGTAAAGCGACTCGCGGGGGCCGCCAATCACGTCGTATTCGATCTGGCAGGCTTCATCGATGATCAGCCCGTAGAGTTGCTCGATCAGGGATTCGCGGATGTGGTGCCGGCGACCCCTGGCCTTGCAACGCTCGACGACCTGGACCACGCGGTTGGGCTGCATGACGGCGGTCTGGTGATCTTTTTTGCTTTGCGCTACCTCTCGAATGAGGCTCAGGCGCTGGCCGAGCAAGTCCACCAGCTGATCGTCGATGTGGTCGATACGTTGGCGGTAGTCGGCCAGGCTTTCAGGTGCCCCTTCAATCGCTTTGGGCGCCTGGTCAAGCTGCTCAAACAGGTGGCGACTGGTATTTTCGAGCCCCGGATTCAGTGGCTTCAGCGCGTTCCTCAGCATCGCCATCGACACGTGGTAATCCAGGCGTGAGCCGCTATTGACCCTGTCATCAAGCTTGCCCAGCTGCGCCAGCATGCGACTGCGTATTTCCTGGGAGTAGGGGTTGTTCGACTGGATTTCCCAGTACACATCGGGATGGTTTTTAGTCATGCGCGCCAGCAGCGCGAGCATGACCTTGAAGGGGGGCGGGGCCAGTTCGAACAAGTTCTCCAGAGGGGCGGCGGACTCCGCCAGCGTCAAACCCATTCCCATGACCAACGCGTGGCCAAGGGTCTGCAGGTATGCCATCGTCCGATCATGCTCGCTGGCGGTCATCTGGAAAACATTCGCTGGCCAGCTGTGCAACCACTCGACAAGCCGGGCCACTGCGTCGCCGTCGCCGTCGCGGTAGGTCACCACGGCCACAGGCCTGCCGGCAGGATCCAGGTCGCCGGAAAACATCGGGTTGATGCCGACCATGGGTTGCGCTACATCCAGCGTCGCGACGAAGTCGGCGAATTCGCTCTTGATCGACAGGGTGTCGACGATCAGGCAATCGGAGCGTAAAGAGGGCAACAGCTGCGGCAGCGCTTCGCTCAGGACGTTCTGGGCCAACGCCAACACGAGGATTTGAGCATCACCCAGTCGCTGCTTTATTTCATTGCCGGGACGCAAGACATCGCCCTGGATAACCGTGTGGGGCTGCGCCGATTGATCATCGACGGCAATATCAATACCGGTGACGCTGTACCCGGCAATGCTCAGTTGATTGGCCAGTAGCTGGCCGATTGAGCCGAGTATGCCGACGACAACGGCATGGCGATGCGGGGAGGAAAGGCTCATACCGATGTACTCCTCAATTGTGTGACGGCCTCGACAACACCGCTGGCCTTGACCATGGTCTCGATGTATTCGCCCAGCGGGTCAGAGAGCGAGGTAATTGCGCCGCCGACGCCGAAGCGGGCGACCTGGGCGTCGACGGTGATGGAGCGAATCATGATGTTGAGATCGCAGGCGCCGCCCAGGCCAAACCAGCCGAGCGAGCCGGAATAGGCGCCACGTGGGCCCTCTTCGAGGCGGTCGATGATTTCCATCGTGCGTTTCTTCGGCGCGCCGGTCATCGAGCCACCCGGAAACGTCGCCCGTACACAGTCAACCGCGCTGAGTGATGGTTTGAGCTGCCCGCTGATGGTCGAGACCAGCTGGTGCACGTGGGAGTAGGTTTCGACCGCAAACAGCGCTGGCACCCTTACCGAACCAATGGTGCAGACCTGCCCCAGGTCGTTGCGCAACAGGTCGACGATCATCAGGTTTTCTGCCCGGTCTTTTTCGTCACCGCGCATCTGTTCGATCAGTTCCTGATCTTCCTCGGCGCACCGCCCGCGCGGCCGGGTGCCTTTGATCGGCTTGGCTTCCACTTGGTGGTGACGGTCGATTTTCAGAAAGCGTTCCGGTGACGAACTGATGATCTGAAAGTCGGGGATCGAAAAATAACCGGCGTGAGGAGCGGGCGTCAGCTCGCGCATTACGCAATAAAGGTCGAAGGATGAGTCGGCGAACGCAAACTCGATCAAGTTGGTCAGGCAGACCTCATAGGTCTCACCGTCAATGATCTCGCGCTGGGCCTCGTTGATCTTGTCGATGTAGCGCTGCTTGGAGTGCCGTATGCAGGCGTGCTCTTGTATCCACGCCTCAACCTGAGGCAGTGACAGCTTGCGTTGACGACTGACAGGCTCCGCCACCTGGGGTTGCTCGCGCAGTCGCGCCTGGACCTGATCGAACCACTGCGCCGCATCCTGCCGGTCTTCGTCATGTTCAACCAGGTACAGCAGGTAACAGCGCTGCTCGGCGTGGTCGAAAGCAATCATCCGGGTTGCCAGGATGAATGCTGCATCGTGTGAGTGGGATGCGTAAGCCTGAGCGCCGAGGGTTTCGCACTTGAGTTCGTAGCCCAGCAGGCCGACGTACCCGAGGTTGAAGTCAAATGGCAGCCACTGCGGCTGCTCGCAGTGGTAATGGTTGAGGCGCGCGGCCATCAACTCAAGAAAGTCCGACGTCGGCTCCCGGGTAACGCCGTCGCTGCGCTCAACGCGCACGCTGCGGGAGGAGGTGTCGTAGGTGATCGTTTCAGCAAGGCGGCCATGGGAATCGCCCATAAAGGAGAAACGCGAAAAACCTGGTTTCACCACGCTGCTTTCGAGAAAGAAATGACGCGGCGAAGCAAGAAACTCGCTGCGAAATACACGCAATGGATCGGGGTTGTAATCAAGCGCTCTGACTTCGACATCAAAGGTCGTCATTGCCCACTCCTGATAGTTGTGATGCCGGCATCCGGCAGGTTTAGCGGGGTAGACGCTCGAGCTTGTGCCGATGCGCGATGTCTCGAAAGTTGCGCAGCAGGTCGAGCCCGGAGTCGGTACAGATGGATTCGGGATGGAACTGGATGCCGTAGAGCGGTCGTTCGGTATGGCGGATACCGTGGATCATGCCGTTTTCATCCCAGGCGCTGAGTTCGAAGGGCCCCTTGAGCGCCTTCACCACGAGGGAGTGATAACGAACCACCGGCATATCCACGGGCAGGCCTTTGAACACGCCTTCATTGTTGTGGCGTATATGCCTGACCCTGCCGTGCATGGGTTCCGGCGCATGGTCCACATCCATGCCATGCACGTGCGCCATGCACTGATGCCCGAGGCAAACCCCCAGCAGAGGCACATGCGCGTCGCGGATCATGTCTTCACTGATCCCCACGTCTTGCCGGCGCTTGGGTGTGCCCGGGCCTGGAGATACGATGATGCAGTCGTAGCGGCCCAAGTCGATATCGTGGGGCGACGCATCATTGGTAAAGACATCAGGTTCTTCCCCCGTTACTTGCCCCATATATTGATAGAGGTTGTAGGTGAAAGAATCGAAGTTATCGATGATCAAAGTCTTGAACATAGGGCCGGCTCTCGTTTCTTAACGCTCAAGTCGTGACATAGTTGCGATCTGAAAAAGCATCTTTAACGCTGTCCAGTTCTAATACGCCGATCTGGTCGAGCAGTCGGTAGATACGTTGCAATATCGATTTTTTCATGCGGGCCTGATCCGTCGAGAAGTGCGGATCGGATTCATGAATCACTTGTTCTGCCTGCGCCTCGGTCAAACCGCAATGAGCGAGTATCTTGCGTTCGAAACCACGGCTGAGATCGGCCCCGAGAAAATCATCCAGGTAGGCCGGTAGCATTAAACCGAAGTGTTCTTGTGTTGCGCGAGGCAGTTGTCGCCAGCGCTCTTTCATCAAGTCCGCGAAAAATCGAGAATGGCGGCCTTCATCGCGTACATGGTCCATCATCAATGTGGTAAACGACTGGGCCAGTTCCCGCTCACGGCCCAAGTTGGCAACTTCATCGGTCAAGACGTTCTCGGCGAGTGTCACGGCCAACAGTTGGAAGTCCATGCGCATACTTTCCGGCAGGCTGGCATAGGCGCGCGCGGTGGCATCAAGTTTGCGATTGGTTTGCGGCACTTCCAGGGGTTCAATGGCGCTCTTTTTCTTCATCTGAATGATGTAGTCAAGCGCAACATGAGCATGGTAGCCCTCGTCAACGATTACCGTCAGCGCCTGCAGTTTGGCTGCATCACTGATGTCTTTAATATTGTTATGAAGCATGTCCAGACAGCACTGGATGACGAATTTTGTTTCGAGTAAGCCGACGCCGTACAAAAACTGATAAGCCGCCTGGGTCAAGATATACGAGCGTACCTGCGGGCCCAGCTCCAGCACCAAGGGGTGCTCGCAGATAGAGCAGCGCGCCACTGGATAAATAAGCTGTTCGCTGCTGTAGTCGGGCACGAGAATGCGTGGGGTTGAGCGTACGGTCGCCTTGGCGTACCAGGTGTCGGTAATTTTATTGAGCAATTGAGATTCAGGCATGACGGCCCTCCAGGGGTTGAGACACGAGGCGCGAACAGCGTCGCGGTCGACGGTGGTGTGTCTGTCAGCTAATAAAAAAGGGGTGAATCACGCGACTGTTATCCACGATGCGAAAATCTTCTTTCCGTCGGAGTGCGTGACTTTTCCGGCACGGCTGGCATGAATGCCGACATTGCGCAGCAACCGTTCAACGCCCAGGGGCGACACCGTAATTAACTTGTTTGCGCCCTGGCCGGCGGCGCTCGCCAGGGTTTCGCGCATCAAGTCGATGGCGATATCGGAAGAAAACTGAGACGCCGCTTTTTTATTTCGCACGTCGAAATCCATTGCGGCGAAGCGCGACAATTCCAGGACAGTTTCCGAATTCGGCGGTGTTTCGCCGCTTAACAACTCGGGAAACACTTCGCTC
The DNA here is from genome assembly GCF_900004865.1 of Pseudomonas sp. 37 R 15. Classification (NCBI taxonomy): domain Bacteria; kingdom Pseudomonadati; phylum Pseudomonadota; class Gammaproteobacteria; order Pseudomonadales; family Pseudomonadaceae; genus Pseudomonas; species Pseudomonas sp. 37 R 15. Next base: position 70,573 of record NZ_CVTV01000010.1, read on the forward strand.
AATAAATAGGGGCGGGTGGTGCTGAGTAACCGGGCAGTGCCGATGATGTGATCATCGTCATTCCGAGCAACCACATAGACGGTGTCGTCACGATCGAATTGATCGTATTCGAGACCGTCGGTGCAATTCAGCTTCCAACCCAGGTGTTCAACGAACACTTTGTGACGATAGTGTCCTATCGCGGTCATTACAGCGGGCGGCAATGTGGATGATGTTCCGGTAATGAAGTGCACTTTTTATCACCTGGCGAGAGTCTGCCGGGCAATTAGATATAAAAATGGGTCACGGGCCACCTACCATAAATCGTAGGTTGCCCGACTGGGCACCGCGTGCTAGTTTCGTCCATGCCATGATTCTGGCACTCGACAGCGCTATATTATTGACGCGCTGAGTATTCGATCACTCATTCACACAAGTAAACCGAGCATGGCCGCACGCACGACGGCAGCGGTTTTATTGCAGGTTTTTAGCTTGAGAATGGCATTTTTAATATGAAAGTCTATGGTGTTTTTAGACACGGTAAGAATGTCTGAAATCTCGCCTGCTGATTTTCCATCGGCGGTCCATTTGAGTACTTCCAATTCACGAAACGTCAGGTTGGGGTCTTGTTCTTTTCGATGACGATGGGTGATGGCTCTCGACAGCGACGAATGAGCAATGGACACCAGCCAGACAAGTTTGCTTTGAATATCCGCCAGTTCTGATGGGCTCAGTGGCTGTGCGCACCTCGACACGCTGAGCATACCGCCGGCGCCAATCAGATCGATGTGCGACTGCGACCAGCCTACTTTAATGCCATAAGCATTTGCCTCCTCCCACAGTTCAGGGGCGAGACTGAAACTTGACGCACTCCAGACCAGTGGATCCTGCGTGCGACGCCCATGCAGGACCGCAGGATCACTCTTGACGTAGTGAGCCGCGCTGTAGCGGGCTCTCCAGGCATCAGGGTAGTTGTCGAGAATAATTACCTTGGGGGCGGTCAGTGGCAAAGGCAGTTGCAGGCCATAAGCGCAGTGGTCAAAGCCGAGTTGCTGCGCAGTGGCGGTAATTTTTTTGAAAATACTTTGTTCACATATGTCGAACTCGAAAATGTTCCACATATCGCCTTTCCATGTATTCATCAGACCTCCTTGTCTCTCTGCCTCAACGGCAAGTCACGTTTCAGGGACTGTGCCCGGCTCCGCGTTACCTGATGAAGGTGCCGGGAGCGGCGTCCCATCCTTATTTTTTCAGCAGCGCCTGAATGAAGCAGATCTGACCTGGCATTCATGCAGCCTTGAAATGTTTAGAAACATCGCGGCGAAGATACTATCAACGGGCTGTGGGCACTAGTGAAACTATAGAGTCAGGCAAGTGACGCGGCCGGCGTAGGCTCACGTGTGTTTGTGGCCGACGGGCAGGCCTGCGTGCGCCAGATTAGGCTTTTGAATCCATTCGATATTCTGTAGCCTTGCGCAGCTTCAGCTTTACCCGTGCTTGATGAACACACACTTCGTCCGGCGGCGCCCGAAGGGCTCCAGAGCCGGTGGTACACTCGACTTTCGCGCTACTGCGCCTGCAGGTCTTGCGAACATGACCCATATTTCCGAACGCCTACTGGTTCAAGCCCATCTGGACGCCAAGCAGCCCAAGGCCCTCAGCGCCGATGAAGAGGCGAGCCTGCGGGCTGCCATTGCCGCCGAGCTCAAAGCGCAAGACGCGGTGCTGGTCGCCCACTTCTACTGCGACCCGGTGATTCAGGCCCTGGCCGAAGAGACCGGCGGCTGTGTGTCCGACTCCCTGGAAATGGCGCGCTTCGGCGCCGCTCATCCGGCCAGGACCGTGCTGGTGGCCGGGGTGCGGTTCATGGGCGAAACCGCGAAAATCCTTACCCCTGAAAAACGTATCCTGATGCCGACCCTGGAAGCCACCTGCTCCCTGGACCTGGGGTGCCCGGTGGATGAGTTCTCCGCGTTCTGTGACCAGCACCCCGAGCGCACGGTGGTGGTCTACGCCAATACCTCGGCGGCAGTCAAAGCCCGTGCCGATTGGGTGGTGACGTCCAGTTGCGCGCTGGAGATCGTCGAAAGCCTGATGGACAACGGCGAGACGATTATCTGGGGACCGGACAAACACCTGGGCACTTACATCCAGCGTCAGACCGGCGCCGACATGCTGCTGTGGGACGGTGCCTGCATCGTCCACGAAGAGTTCAAATCCAAGCAGCTCGAAGACATGAAGGCGCTGTATCCGGAGGCCGCAATCCTGGTCCACCCGGAATCGCCGACTTCGGTGATCGAACTGGCGGACGCCGTCGGTTCCACCAGCCAGTTGATTGCGGCGGCGCAGCGCCTGCCGAACAAGACGTTCATCGTCGCCACCGACCGCGGCATCTTCTACAAGATGCAGCAGCTGTGCCCGGACAAGGTCTTCATCGAAGCACCTACCGCCGGTAACGGTGCCGCGTGCCGCAGCTGCGCGCATTGCCCGTGGATGGCGATGAATACGCTGGAGCGTACATTGCAGTGCTTGCGCGAGGGCACTAACGAGGTATTCGTCGAGCCCTCGGTGATCCCGCAGGCGGTGCGGCCGCTCAAGCGCATGCTCGACTTCACCCAGGCTGCACGCCTCAAGCTCGCCGGCAACGCCTGACACAAGGCTGCCCGGGTAAAAACTGTGGGAGGGGGCTTGCTCCCGATAGCGGTGGATCAGTCAATATATCGGGTGACTGGCACACCGCCATCGGGGGCAAGCCCCCTCCCACATTTGGATGTGCGCTATCTTGTGGTTACTTCTTTTGCTTGGGGATACGCACCAGTTGCGTGTTCGAATAGATGTCATGCCAACTACGCTTTTGCTTGTCGAACAGCGACCAGATAAACCCCAGCCCCACGCACAACCACGACGCAATCGACACCACAAAGCGCAACAGTGCCTGCCACAGGCTGATACGCGTGCCGTCGGCGTTTTGCACGCGCACGCCCCATACCTGCATGCCCAGGGTTTGCCCGGAATGGGTCCAGAACTTGGCGAAGAAACCGAACAGCACAAACAGCAGAATCGTCGACAGCAGCGGGTCACCGTCCAGTGCGCCGGATTCGGTAAGTGTGCGCATCTTCGCCTCACCCACAAAGGCGATCCACACCAGCTTGTAGATAAACGCGGTGACGATCAGCAGCGCGGTGCACAACAGGAAATCATAGAACATCGCTGCCAGGCGGCGGCCCAGGCCAACAGCGGGGAACTCGCCTTGGGGGCGCAACAGGGGGGTGGACATGGCAGGGCTCTCGGCTGAAAACGTGCAGTTTACGCAATGGCGCCCATAAAAAAGCCCCTGATGTCATATCAGGGGCTTTTTGTCGCAGGAAGGATCAGCCTTCTGCTTGGACTTCGTCAGCCTGCAGGCCTTTTTGGCCCTGCACTGACACGAAGGTAACCTTTTGGCCTTCCTTCAGGCTTTTGAAGCCGTTGCCCTGGATAGCGCGGAAATGCACGAACAGATCCGGACCGCTTTCTGGAGTGATAAAACCAAAGCCTTTTTCGTCATTGAACCACTTGACGGTACCGCTCTGACGTGTCGACATTTCTTCTTTCCTTTGACGCTAAAAATTAATGACAGCCTCTTTCACATGAAAGAGTACTGGGCTGGGTTGCAGGAAAGTAAGAGACGTCGAACGGGTTGTAGCACAACTACTTCAGCTACTGCCCAGGTCCAGGTTCCAAGCGACCCATGCAAACACAGTGGGCAAACTCTACGCCAACTAATATGAAAAAAACAAGCCCTGCCAGAAAGCCCGATTTTGCTCGGGTTGATGACAATTGGGTGAATAAAGTGGCGCCAGCTTATTCGATAGGCGTGCTCACTTGTTATAGGGCATGCCCTATAACAATGACTATCGCTTGTGCACTGTTATATGGCGGCTGCGTTACAGTTTAGTGCACGTAACGCAACCGCGTTACTTATGGAAACGCTCCATCAGCCACGGAAGTAACGTTGCGGGACAAATGGCATTTTACTTACACGTAATGGCACCTTTTTCCCACGCACCAGCGCAGACACTTCGGTATCCAGTGCGGCAAATGCGTTGTCCAGGTAACCCATCGCCAGCGGTCCGCCCAAGGTTGGACCAAAACCACCGCTGCACACGCTGCCGATCACCGTACCCTGTGCGTCGACGATTTCCGCGCCTTCACGCACCGGAGTGCGTTCCTGGGGCAACAAGCCTACGCGTTTGCGGCTCACGCCGGTTTGCTGCTGGGTGAAGATCCGGTCTGCACCGGGGAAGCCGCCGGCACGCGCGCCATCGGCACGGCGCGCCTTGGAGATCGCCCATAGCAAGCTGGCTTCGATTGGCGTGGTCTCGGTATTCATGTCATGACCGTACAGGCACAGGCCGGCCTCCAGGCGCAGCGAGTCGCGAGCGCCCAGGCCGATCGCCTGCACTTCGACTTCGGCCAGCAGGCTGCGGGCCAGGCGCTCGGCATTTTCGGCCGGTACGGAAATTTCGAAGCCGTCTTCACCGGTGTAGCCGGAGCGGCTGACGTAGCAGTCCACACCCAGCAAGCGCAGGGAGGCAAACTGCATGAAGGTCATTTTGGTAACGTGCGGTGCCAGGCGCGCCAGCACCTTCACCGCCGCCGGGCCTTGCAGGGCCAGCAGCGCGCGTTCTTCGAACAGCGGCTCGATGCTGCACTGGTCGCCGATGTGTTGACGCAGGTGCGCCAGGTCCTGGTCTTTGCAGGCGGCATTGACCACCAGGAACAGTTCGTCGTTGCCCAGGTTGGCCACCATCAGGTCGTCGAGGATGCCGCCCTGCTCGTTGGTGAACATTGCGTAGCGCTGCATGCCCACCGGCAGGTCAATAATGTCGACCGGCACCAGGGTTTCCAGGGCCTTGGCGGCATTGGCGCCGGTCAGGCGGATCTGGCCCATGTGCGACACATCGAACAAGCCGGCCTGTTCACGGGTGTGCAGGTGCTCTTTCATCACGCCCAGCGGGTATTGCACCGGCATGTCGTAGCCGGCGAAGGGCACCATGCGCGCGCCCAGTTCAAGGTGCAGGGCGTGCAACGGGGTTTTCAACAGGGTTTCGGTGGACATGTTCAGCTCCTGAAAAACGTGCTGGCGCGCTTGTAGGCGTCAGCACTCGATAATGTTGACTGCCAAACCGCCACGGGCGGTTTCCTTGTATTTGCTTTTCATGTCGGCGCCGGTCTGGCGCATGGTGCGGATCACTTTGTCGAGGGAAACAAAGTGCTGCCCATCGCCGCGCAAGGCCATGCGCACAGCGTTGATCGCCTTGACCGAGCCCATCGCATTGCGCTCGATGCACGGCACCTGCACCAGCCCGCCGATGGGGTCGCAGGTCAGGCCAAGGTTGTGTTCCATGCCGATCTCGGCGGCGTTTTCCACTTGTGACACGCTGCCGCCCAACACTTCGCAGAGTGCGCCGGCGGCCATGGAACAGGCCACGCCGACCTCGCCCTGGCAACCGACTTCGGCGCCGGAGATCGAGGCGTTTTCCTTGTACAGAATGCCAATGGCAGCGGCGGTGAGCAGGAAGCGCACCACGCCGTCTTCGTTGGCGCCGGGGATAAAGCGCATGTAGTAATGCAGCACGGCCGGAATGATCCCGGCCGCACCGTTGGTGGGCGCGGTGACGACACGCCCGCCGTTGGCGTTTTCTTCGTTGACCGCCAGCGCATACAGGTTGACCCAGTCAAGTACCGACAGTGGGTCGCGCAGCGCCGATTCCGGGTGCTTGCACAGTTGACGATGCAGGGCCGCGGCACGACGCTTGACCTTCAAGCCGCCCGGCAAAATCCCTTCGTTGCGACAACCCGCATCCACGCAGTCCTGCATGACCTGCCAGATATTCAGCAGGCCGGCGCGGGTTTGCGCTTCCGGGCGCCAGGCGCTTTCATTGGTCAGCATCACCTGGCTGATGGACAGCCCGTAAGTGCTGCAATGGCCGAGCAAGTCCTTGGCATGTTTGAACGGGAAGGTCAGGGGCGTGGCGTCTTCGACAATGCGGTCGGCACCGGCGGCATCTTCATCCACTACAAAGCCGCCGCCGACCGAGTAGTACTCGCGGCTGCGGACCTGGATACCGGCCGTATCGAAGGCACGAAAGATCATGCCGTTGGGATGGTAGGCGAGGGGTTTGCGAATCATCGCCAGGTGTTCTTTCTCGTTGAACGCAATGCTGTGTTCGCCGAGCAGGTTGAGGCGGCCGTCGCTGCGCATCTGCGCCAGGCGTGAGGCCAGGGTTTCGGTGTTCACGGTGTCCGGGTGTTCGCCTTCCAGGCCCAGCAACACGGCCTTGTCGCTGCCGTGGCCTTTGCCGGTGGCGCCGAGGGAGCCATAGAGTTCCACCTTGATGCGGTGGGTGGCATTGAGCAGCGCATCACGCTTGAGGCCTTCGACGAAGCGCGCGGCGGCGCGCATCGGGCCGACGGTGTGGGAGCTGGAGGGGCCGATGCCGATTTTGAACAGGTCGAACACGCTTAAAGACATGAGTTGTTCTCCGGTTTCTTATTATTGAGGTGGTCAAAAGGTGGGAGGGGGCTTGCCCCCGCTGACGGAGTGTCAGTTGATAGATAGAGTGGCTGACACACCGCTATCGGGGGCAAGCCCCCTCCCACATTTTTTGACCGCGTTCAGCCAGACAGGTTACGCGTAGCTCTCGATAGACGGGCACGCACACACCAGGTTGCGATCGCCAAACACGTTGTCGACCCGGCCCACCGGCGGCCAGTACTTGCCTTCGATCAGCGAAACAACCGGGTAGACCGCCTGTTCGCGACTGTAAGGGTGGCTCCATTCGCCCACCAGTTCCGCTGCGGTATGCGGGGCGTTCTTGAGCGGGTTGTCGTCCTTGTCCAGGGTGCCGTTTTCCACGGCGCGAATCTCTTCGCGAATGGCGATCATGGCATCGCAGAAGCGGTCCAGTTCTTCCCTGGATTCACTTTCGGTCGGCTCGATCATCAAGGTGCCTGCCACCGGGAACGACATGGTCGGCGCATGGAAGCCGAAGTCGATCAGGCGCTTGGCCACGTCGTCCACGCTGATGCCGCTGCTGTCCTTGAGCGGGCGCAGATCGAGGATGCACTCGTGCGCGACCAGGCCGTTGCTGCCGGTGTACAGCACCGGGTAATGCTCTTCCAGGCGACGGGAGATGTAGTTGGCATTCAGGATTGCCAATTGCGAAGCGCGCTTGAGGCCCGCGCCGCCCATCATGCTGATGTACATCCAGGTGATCGGCAAAATGCTGGCGCTGCCGAACGGTGCGGCGCAGACCGCGCCTTCCTTGCGCTCCATGGCCGCGTGGCCTGGCAGGAATGGCGTGAGGTGCGACTTGACGCCAATCGGGCCAACGCCCGGGCCGCCACCGCCGTGGGGGATGCAGAAGGTTTTGTGCAGGTTCAGGTGGGAGACATCGCCGCCGAACTTGCCCGGTGCGCACAGGCCCACCATCGCGTTCATGTTGGCGCCGTCGATGTACACCTGGCCGCCGTTGTCGTGGATGATCGCGCAGATGTCGCGGATGCCTTCCTCGAACACACCGTGGGTGGACGGGTAGGTGATCATCAGCGCGGCGAGGTGCTCGCGGTGCTCGATGGCCTTGGCGCGCAGGTCCTCGATGTCGACGTTGCCACGTGCGTCGCAGGCGGTGACCACCACGCGCATACCGGCCATGTTGGCGGTCGCGGGGTTGGTGCCGTGGGCCGACGACGGGATCAGGCAGATGTCGCGACGCGCTTCGCCACGGCTCTGGTGGTAGGCGCGGATCGCCAGGAGGCCGGCGTATTCACCCTGGGAACCGGCGTTCGGTTGCAGGGAAATGGCGTCGTAACCGGTGGCCGCGCAGAGCATGGCCTCCAGTTCGGTGGTCAGTTGCTGATAGCCGGCGCTTTGTGCGGCCGGGGCGAACGGGTGCAGGGCACCGAATTCGGCCCAGGTCACCGGGATCATTTCGCTGGCGGCGTTGAGCTTCATGGTGCATGAACCCAGCGGGATCATGGTGCGGTCCAGCGCCAGGTCCTTGTCGGCCAGCTTGCGCAGGTAGCGCATCAGCTCGGTTTCCGAATGATAACGGTTGAACACCGGGTGGCTGAGGATCGGCGACTGGCGCAACAGGGCGGTCGGCAGGGTACTTTCGGTCGCGGCGAAGGCGGGCAGGGCCTTGCCGTCGGCGAAGATGTTCCACAGGGCTTCGATATCGGCCTGGGTGGTGGTCTCGTCGACCGACAGGCCGACACGTTCGGCGTCCACCACGCGCAGGTTGATGCGCTGGGCACGGGCCTTGTCGTGCAGGGCGGCGGTGTTGGCACCGGTGTTGAGGGTGATCGTGTCGAAGAAGTTTTCCTGCTCGACTTTCAGGCCCAGGGCGGTCAGGCCCCTGGCCAGGATCGCGGTCAACTGGTGCACGCGCTGGGCGATGCGGGTCAGGCCTTCAGGGCCGTGGTAAACGGCGTACATGCTGGCGATGTTGGCCAGCAGCACCTGGGCGGTGCAGATGTTGCTGGTGGCTTTCTCGCGGCGGATATGTTGCTCGCGGGTCTGCATGGCCAGGCGCAGGGCCGGCTTGCCGAAACGGTCCACCGACACCCCGACCAGACGGCCCGGCATGTCGCGCTTGAACGCATCCCTGGTAGAGAAGTACGCCGCATGCGGGCCACCAAAGCCCAGCGGCACACCGAAGCGCTGCGCACTGCCGATGGCCACGTCGGCGCCGAATTCGCCCGGCGGGGTCAGCAGGGTCAGGGCCAGCAGGTCGGCGGCCACGGCAACCAGCGCATGGGCAGCGTGGAAGCGTTCGGTCAGCTCGCGATAATCGAATACGTCACCGTTGCTCGCCGGGTATTGCAGCAGGGCGCCGAAAAATGCGCTGACGTCGCTCAGTTCGCGCTCATCGCCCACTACCACATCGATGCCCAGTGGCTCGGCGCGGGTGCGCAGGACGTCGAGGGTTTGCGGGTGGCTGTGTACCGAGGCGAAGAACGCGTTGCTGCCTTTGTTCTTGCTCAGGCGCTTGCAGAAGGTCATGGCTTCGGCGGCGGCGGTGGCTTCGTCGAGCAGGGAGGCGTTGGCGATCGGCAGGCCGGTGAGGTCGCTGATCAGGGTCTGGAAGTTCAGCAGCGCTTCCAGGCGACCCTGGGAAATCTCGGGCTGGTAAGGGGTGTAGGCGGTGTACCAGGCCGGGTTTTCCAGGAGGTTACGCAGGATCGGCGACGGCGTATGGCAGTTGTAGTAGCCCTGGCCGATATAGGTTTTGAACAATTGATTGCGGCCGGCAATCGCCTTGATCCTGGCCAGGGCCTGGGCTTCGCTCAGGCCGTCTTCCAGGCCGAGCACGCTGGTGCCCTTGATGCTTTCCGGGATCACGCTGGCGCTCAGGGCTTCGAGGGAATCAAAACCCAGGCTGGCGAGCATGTGCTGCTCGTCTTCCTGGCGCGGCCCGATGTGGCGGGCGATGAATTCGTTGGCGGTGGTCAGATTAACGGTCATGGCGCGCTCCTCAGGCTTCAGCGTTGGCTTTGATCAGGCGGTCGTACGCATCCTGATCCAACAGCTTAGCCACTGCACTGGCATCGGTCGGTTTGAAACGGAAGAACCAGCCGTCGCCCATCGGGTCTTCGTTGACCAGTTCGGGGCTGCCATCGAGCTTGTCGTTGACTTCGAGAACTTCACCGTCCAACGGCATGTACACGCCGCTGGCGGCCTTGACCGACTCCACGGTGGACGCTTCAGCGCCCTTGTCGTAGGCCTGCAGCTCAGGCAGTTGCACGAAAACCACATCACCCAGCGCGTTCTGCGCAAAAGCGGTAATGCCCACGGTGACGCTGCCATCGGCTTCGGCGCGCAGCCATTCGTGATCTTCAGTGAAACGCAACTCGCTCATGGAAACTCCTCAGGGCCAGATTCGTCTGGTGGACGGGATTGGAATAATGGGGAGTTACTTAGCAATATCGCGGCCAATGTTATTAAAGTGTTACAAAACAATGGGTTATTGAAATTATCGAGCGGGCCAGGTCTTTCAGCTGTAGCGATTTCGCTACAGTTGAGCGTTGGAAAAAAAGGCTATGTGGATCAAAGCCTTGCATGGCGCGCAAAAAGCAGGGTTGTAGCGATATCGTTACGCTGTAGCGCTTTCAGTACATGGGATGTCGTTCTCAGACCAAAACCTGGAAATGCATTTCAAATGTGGGAGGGGGCTTGCCCCCGATAGCGGTGGGTCAGTGAGAGATAAGTTGGCTGACACAGCGCAATCGGGGGCAAGCCCCCTCCCACATTGGTTTTGTATTTGAGCTAGAGCTTGTTGGGAATGCCGTACTTGCGCAGGCGATGGGCGATCGCGGTATGGGAGGTTTGCAGCCGGCTGGCCAGTTGGCGGGTCGAAGGGTAGCTGGTGTAGAGCTTTTCCAGCAGGTCGCGTTCGAAGTCTTCCACCGCTTGTTCCAGGCTGTCGATTTCGCCATCGCTCTGGCGGGCGACGGACGTGCCGGCGATGTCCAGGTCGCCGATGTCCACCAGGCTGCTCTCACAGATGGCGGCGGCGCGGAAGATCACGTTTTGCAACTGACGCACGTTGCCCGGCCAACGGTTGCTCAGCAGCGCCGGGTAAGTACCGGGCGCCAGGCGGCAGACGGGGCGCTGGATCTGCGCGCAGGCCTGCTGCATGAAGTAGCGCGCCAGCAACAGGATGTCCTGGCCACGCGCGCGCAACGGCGGTACTTCAACGTTGAGTACGTTGAGGCGGTAGAACAGGTCTTCGCGAAAGGTGCCTTCGCTGACCATCTTTTCCAGGTCGCGGTGGGTGGCGCTGAGGATGCGCACATTGACCTTCACTTCGCGGTCGCCGCCCACCCGGCGAAAGCTGCCGTCGTTGAGAAAACGCAGCAACTTGGCCTGCAGGTACGGCGACATTTCGCCGATCTCATCGAGGAACACCGTGCCCTGGTTGGCCAGTTCCATCAACCCCGGCTTGCCGCCGCGCTGGGCGCCGGTAAAGGCACCGGGGGCGTATCCGAACAATTCACTCTCGGCCAGATTCTCCGGCAGTGCGGCACAGTTCAGCGCCAGGAACGGTGCACTGTGACGGGCGCTGTTCGCATGACAAGCGCGTGCGACCAGCTCTTTGCCGGTGCCGGTTTCGCCCTGGATCAACAGCGGGGCATCCAGCGCGGCCACTCGTTGCGCGCGCGCCTTCAAGGTGCGGATGACCGGGGACTCGCCCAACAGCGCGTCGAAACCTTCGGCATGGTCGTGGTGCAGCGCCGACAGTTGCTCGCCGATGCGGTTGGGCGGGTAGAGAGTGAGCAGGGCGCCGGCATCGGTGATCGGCGTGGCGTCCAGCAACAGGGTCTGGCCGTTGACGCTGATCTCGCGCAGCGGCAGGCGAAAGCCTTGTTCCAGCAAGGTGTCCAGCAGCCCAGGGTCGTTGAACAGCTGGGCGATGCTTTCCCCGGCCGGTTCGCGGCCGTACAGGGCGATCAACGCCGGGTTGGCCAACAGGATCGTGCCCGCGCTGTCCAGGGCCAGCACCGGGTCGGTCATGGCCGCCAGCAGCGCGTCGAGTTGCAGGTGGCGGCGCTGGCCGGGGAGGATGTCGACCACCGTCACCGCCTGTACACCGTGCACGCTGAACAACGCATCGCGCAGTTCCTCGAGCACCTCGGCGCTCAAGGTCGGTGCGTCGATGTAGACGTTGGGCGGCACCATCTCCACCGCATCCAGGTTGAGATTGCGCCCACCCAGCAGGGCCAGGACTTCCTGGGTGATGCCGACGCGGTCGATGAAGCTGACGTGGATACGCATGGGGCGATTGGCAATTCTGGAGAGCAGAGGCGGCAAGTATGCCTTGGAGCGGGGCGCAGGTGAAATCTGACACCTGATGGCGATCAAATGTGGGAGGGGGCTTGTCCCCGATGCGGTGTGTCAGCTACAGATTCGTTGGCTGATCCACCGCCATCGGGGGCAAGCCCCCTCCCACATTTTGCACAGTGTTGTGTCAGTGCAGTTGGGTTACTCCAGGTGTTCGGGTTTGACCGGATCGCCGGATTTCACATCCAGTTGATGGCGCACATCTTCGAACATCAAGTCGTACTGCTTGTGCATCGACCCGTTCAGCACGGCCATTTTCGGCATGCCGTATTTCTGCGCGATGTTCATCGCATGCCGGGCAAAGTCGAATGCCTGGTCCTTGGGCAGAAAAAATTCTTCCTTGAGGTCCTTGCCCTGCACCGAACCGTGCAGCTTGAACAACATACCCTTGCCTTCCTTGGGGTCCTGGCTGACTTCATAGTCGATGCACAGGTTGTAGCTGTAGTCATGCTCGTTGAGTGCGTGACGTTCGACGTGCAAGTGTCCCGGTTCAAAGGTAGCCATAGGCAAATCTCCTCTACTTCACAGATACGTGATGCCAGGTGTCGCCGTGCTGATGCGCGTGCCGGCGTGGCCCTGGACGATGGCTTCGATGTCCGAGAGTGAACCGATCACTGCGGTTTTGCCAGTCTGGCGGGCGAACTCGCAGGCCGCTTGGACCTTGGGCCCCATGGAACCGGCGGCGAAGCCCAGTTGCTCCATGGCGTCCGGATGGGCCTGGCCGATGGCCTTCTGGGTGGGCTTGCCGAAGTCGACGAATGCCGCGTTGACGTCGGTGGCGATTACCAGCAGGTCGGCGTCCAACTGCGCGGCCAACAAGGATGAACACAGGTCTTTGTCGATCACCGCTTCAATGCCTTTGAGCTTGCCATCTTCGCCATACATCGTCGGGATACCGCCGCCGCCGGCGCAGATCACAATGGCCTTTTTCTCCAGCAGCCATTTGATCGGGCGGATTTCGAAGATGCGTTTCGGGCGTGGGCTGGCCACGACACGGCGGTATTTGTCGCCATCCGGGGCAATGACCCAGCCTTTTTCAGCGGCGAGCTTTTCCGCTTCGGCCTTGGCGTACACCGGGCCGATGGGTTTGGTGGGGTTCTGGAAGGCCGGGTCGTTGGCGTCCACCTCAACCTGGGTGAGCAGGGTGGCGAAAGGCACTTCGAAGTCCAGCAGGTTGCCCAGCTCCTGTTCGATGATGTAGCCGATCATGCCTTCGGTTTCGGCGCCCAGCACGTCCAGCGGATAAGGCGAAACGCTGGTGTAGGCCGCCGCCTGCAGCGACAGCAGGCCGACCTGCGGGCCGTTGCCGTGGGCGATCACCAGCTCGTTGCCGGCATGGATCTTGGCGATCTGTTCGGTGGCGATGCGGATATTGGCGCGTTGGTTGTCCGCGGTCATGGGTTCACCACGGCGCAAGAGGGCGTTGCCGCCCAGGGCTACGACGATGCGCATAAAGAATGTCCTTCTGAAATCCATCGTTGTGAACACAGGACACGTGTGGGAGGGGGCTTGCCCACGATAGCAGTGTGTCAGTCGAAAAATCTGCCCGTGAGGCACCGCCATCGGGGGCAAGCCCCCTCCCACATGTTGACCCTATTCCTACAGTAGAAGCTGTGTAGAAATCAGATATCCGCCAACGCCGACACCAGGATCGCCTTGATGGTATGCATGCGGTTTTCCGCCTGCTCAAAGGCAATGTTGGCCGGCGATTCGAAGACTTCCTCGGTCACTTCCACGCCATTGGCCAAGTGCGGGTAGCGCGCGGCGATGTCCTTGCCGACCTTGGTTTCACTGTTGTGAAACGCCGGCAGGCAGTGCATGAACTTCACCCGTGGGTTGCCCGAGGCCTTCATCATCTTGGCGTTGACCTGGTAAGGCAGCAGTTGCTCGATACGCTCGTCCCAGGCTTCCACCGGCTCACCCATGGACACCCAGATATCGGTGTGGATGAAGTCCACGCCCTTGACCGCCTCGACCGGGTCTTCGGTGATGGTGATGCGTGCGCCGCTTTCTTCAGCGAAGGCCTGGCACTGCTTGATGAAATCGTCGTGTGGCCACAGCGCTTTTGGCGCGCCGATGCGCACGTCCATGCCGAGTTTGGCACCGATCATCAGCAGCGAGTTGCCCATGTTGTAGCGCGCGTCCCCAAGGTAGGCGTAGCTGATGTCATGCAGCGGCTTGTCGCTGTGTTCGCGCATGGTCAGGGTGTCGGCGATCATTTGCGTGGGGTGGAATTCGGCGGTGAGGCCGTTGAACACTGGCACGCCGGCGAATTTGGCCAGTTCTTCGACGATTTCCTGCGCAAAGCCACGGTACTCGATGGCATCGAACATGCGCCCGAGTACGCGGGCAGTGTCTTTCATGCTTTCCTTGTGGCCGATCTGCGACGACACCGGGTCGATATAGGTGACGTGGGCGCCCTGGTCGTGGGCCGCCACTTCGAACGCGCAGCGGGTGCGGGTCGAGGTTTTTTCAAAGATCAACGCGATGTTTTTGCCCTGCAGGTGCGGACGCTCGGTGCCGGTGTATTTGGCGCGCTTGAGGTCGCGGGACAGGTCCAGCAGGTAGTTCAGCTCGCGGGTGGTGTGGTGCATCAGCGACAGCAGGCTGCGGTTGCGCATATTGAAAGCCATGATGGATCTCCTTAATAGTCGATTGGGTCGCGGATGATCGGGCAGGTCATGCAGTGGCCGCCGCCACGGCCTCGGCCCAGTTCACCGGCGCTGATGGTGATGACTTCCACCCCGGCCTTGCGCAGCAGGGTGTTGGTGTAGGTGTTGCGGTCGTAGCCGATCACCACGCCCGGTTCCACGGCCACCACGTTGTTGCCGTCATCCCACTGCTCGCGTTCAGCGGCGAAGCTGTTGCCGCCGGTCTCGACGACACGCAGCGCCTTGAGGTTGAGGGCGGCGGCGACGGTATCGAGGAAGTTGGTGGTCTCCCGTTGGATATCGATACCGTGGGGCTTGCTCTCGTCAGGGCGCAGGGTGAAGGGCACGATCTGGTTGACCACTTCGGGGAAGACGGTGACCAGGTCGCGGTCACAGAAGCTGAACACGGTGTCCAGGTGCATGGCCGCGCGGGATTTGGGCAGGCCGGCGACGATCACGCGTTCCACTGCCTTGTTCTTGAACAGATTGCGCGCCAGTTGGCCGATGGCCTGATGGGAGGAACGTTCGCCCATGCCGATCAACACCACGCCGTTGCCGATCGGCATCACGTCACCGCCTTCCAGCGTGGCGGCGCCGTGGTCCTGGTCGGGGTCGCCGTACCAGATCTGGAAGTCAGCCTGGGTGAATTCGGGGTGGAATTTATAGATGGCGCTGGTCAGCAGGGTTTCCTGGCGTCGCGCCGGCCAGTACATCGGGTTGAGCGTCACGCCGCCGTAGATCCAGCAGGTGGTGTCGCGGGTGAACTGGGTATTGGGCAGCGGCGGCAGAATGAAACTGGCGTTGCCGAGGAAGTCGCGGAACATCTCGATGGTCCTGCCGCCGAAGCTGCTCGGCAAGTCATCGGCCGACACGCCACCGATCAGGAACTCGGTGATCTTGCGTGGCTCCAGGCTGCGCAGCCAGGAACCGACTTCTTCGACCAGGCCCAGGCCAACCGTATTGGCGGTGATCTTGCGTTCAAGGATCCAGTCCAGAGCCTCAGGGATGGCGACGATGTCGGTCAGCAGGTTGTGCATTTCCAGCACATCAATGTCCCGCTCGCGCATCTTGGTGACGAAATCGAAATGGTCGCGCTTGGCCTGGGCCACCCAGAGCACGTCATCGAACAGCAGCTCGTCGCAGTTGTTGGGGGTCAGCCGCTGGTGGGCCAAGCCTGGGGAGCACACCATGACTTTGCGCAGTTTGCCGGCTTCGGAATGTACGCCGTACTTAACTTTTTCCGTGGTCATTACAGATCCTCCAGTGAACCTACAGTTACAGAGTCAGGAAGCCGTCGTAGAGCCCATAAGCCGCCACCAGGGCGCCAATGACCACTGCGGCGAAAATCAGCTTCTCGACGTGGGTGAATATCGGTTTGCCCAGTTCATGCTTGGCCTTGGCGAACAGGATCGCGCCGGGGGCGTAGAGCAGGGCGGAAAGCAGCAGGTATTTGGTGCCGCCGGCGTAGAGCAGCCAGATCGCATAGATCAGGGCGATAGCGCCGATGAACAGGTCTTTCTTGCGTTCCTTAAGAGCGTTTTCATAAGTCTCGCCGCGCACCGCCAGCAACAGCGCATAAGCTGCCGACCACAGGTAAGGCACCAGGATCATCGAGGTGGCGAGGTAGATCAGCGACAGGTAAGTGCTGGCGGAAAACAGCGTGATGACCAGGAACAGCTGGACCATCGCGTTGGTCAGCCACAGGGCGTTGACCGGCACGTGGTTGGCGTTTTCGCGGCGCAGAAACGCCGGCATGGTGTGGTCCTTGGCGGCGGCGAACATGATCTCCGCGCACAGCAGCACCCACGACAGCAACGCGCCCAGCAGCGAAATGATCAAGCCGACGCTGATCAGCACCGCGCCCCAGTGGCCCACCACATGCTCCAGCACGGCGGCCATCGATGGGTTCTGCAGCTTGGCCAGTTCCGGCTGGGTCATGATGCCCAGGGACAGCACGTTCACCAGCATCAGGAACAGCAGCACGGTGATAAAACCGATCACGGTGGCCTTGCCGACGTCGCTGCGTTTCTCCGCACGGGACGAGAAGATGCTCGCGCCCTCGATACCGATGAACACCCACACGGTGACCAGCATCATGTTGCGCACCTGGTTCATCACGCTGCCCAGGTCCGGATTTTTCATGCCCCAGATGTCAGCGGTGAAGATGTCCAGTTTGAACGCGAACAGTGCGATCAACACGAACAGCACCAACGGCACCACTTTGGCGACGGTGGTCACCAGGTTGATGAACGCCGCTTCCTTGATCCCGCGCAGCACCAGGAAATGCACGGCCCACAGCAACACCGACGCGCCAATCACGGCCGCCGGGGTGTTGCCTTCGCCAAAGATCGGGAAAAAGTAACCGAGGGTGCTGAACAGCAGTACGAAATACCCGACGTTGCCCAGCCAGGCACTGATCCAGTAACCCCAGGCGGACGAGAACCCCATGTAGTCGCCGAACCCGGCCTTGGCGTAGGCGTAGACACCGCCGTCCAGGTTTGGCTTGCGGTTGGCGAGGGTCTGGAACACGAATGCGAGGGTCAACATGCCGATGGCGGTAATTACCCAGCCAATCAACACCGCGCCTACGTCGGCACTGGCGGCCATATTTTGCGGCAATGAGAAGATCCCACCGCCAATCATCGAGCCGACGACGAGGGCAACCAGCGCACCAAGCCTAAGTTTTGCGGGTGAATCAGACATTGCGTGACTCCAATGCAGGAGAGAGAGATCACAGAATAATTCCGTGCGCTAATCAAACAACTGACTCAGATCACTTCATTGGCACATTCCATTGTGAATTAATGACTTAGGATGGAAGTACGTGGGATGATGAAAATCCCGAAGAAGCGCGTTGCACAGCGGTTCTTGCAGCCTGGTTAATTATTTGGTGGGACGTGGATGTATGACGCTAGTTTGCATTGGCCAATGTGCAAACTTTTTTATTAAAGTTTGACGCTCGATTTATCATGCACTTATTTAAATTCTAAATAAGCCTAAATATCCTGTCTTTACATGCCCTTATGTTATGAAGATCTACACGATTAAAGTGAATTAGATGAGCGTGTGGATGCCAGCTGAAAAATTGACTTCGAGGAATCTTCATGCCCCACCCCGCACAGAAACTTCGGCTCAGTGCCCTGATCGCCCTGGTGGTGGGTTCGATGATCGGCGGTGGGATCTTTTCCTTGCCACAGAACATGGCCGCGCGCGCGGGCGTGGGCGCGGTGCTGATCGGCTGGGCGATCACGGCGGTCGGTATGCTGACCCTGGCCTTCGTGTTCCAGACCCTGGCCAACCGCAAGCCGGAACTCGATTCTGGCGTGTATGCCTACGCCAAGGCGGGGTTTGGCGACTACATGGGGTTCTCGTCCGCCTGGGGTTACTGGATCAGTGCGTGGATGGGCAACGTCGGTTACTTCGTCTTGCTGTTCAGCACCCTCGGCTACTTTTTTCCGGTGTTCGGCCAGGGTAATACGCCGCTGGCCATCGGCTGTGCATCCGTGTTGCTGTGGGCCGTGCACTTCCTGGTGATGCGCGGGATCAAGGAGGCGGCGTTCATCAACCAGATCACCACGGTGGCGAAAATTGTGCCGCTGCTGATGTTTATCGTGATTGCCGCGGTGGCGTTCAAGGCCGACATCTTCAGCCGCGATATCTGGGGCCTGGGCAACCCACAGATGGGCAGTGTGACGGAGCAGGTGCGCCACATGATGCTGGTCACGGTGTTTGTGTTCATCGGTATTGAAGGCGCCAGCGTCTACTCGGCACGGGCCGAGAAACGCGCGGACGTGGGCCGGGCCACCGTGATTGGGTTTCTCGGCGTGCTGGCGCTGTTGATGCTGGTGAATGTGCTGTCCCTGGGGATCATGAGCCAGCCGGAACTGGCGCAATTGCAAAACCCCTCTCTGGCCGGGGTGCTGGAACATATCGTCGGGCCCTGGGGAGCGATATTGATCAGCATCGGCCTGGCGGTTTCGCTGCTCGGGGCGCTGTTGTCATGGGCGTTGCTGTGTGCGGAAATCCTTTACGCCACCGCCCAGGACAAGACCATGCCGGCGTTCCTGAAGAAGGAAAACGCCAACCAGGTGCCGGTCAACGCGCTGTGGCTGACCAATGTGATGATCCAGGCATTCCTGGTGATTACGCTGTTTTCAGCCAGTACCTACACCACCCTGATCTACCTGGCATCGTCGATGATTCTGGTGCCGTACCTGTGGTCGGCGGCCTATGCGGTGCTGTTGAGCGGGCGTGGGGAAACCTATGAGGGCGCCCGGCATCGACGCATGAAGGACTTGCTGGTGGGCCTGATTGCCCTGGCTTACGCCGTATGGCTTTTGTATGCCGGCGGCCTGAAATACCTGCTGCTGTCGGCGCTGTTGTATGCCCCGGGTGTGATTCTGTTCGCCCAGGCCAAGCGCGAGCAGGGCCAGGCCTTGTTTACCCCGGTGGAGAAAGGCATTTTCGGGTGTGTAATGGCGGGCGCCGCAGTGGCGGCCTATGGGCTGTACAGTGGGGTGTTGTCCTTGTGAGCGGTTGGGGGATTGATAGTGGCTGTACTGGCCTCATCGGGGGCAAGCCCCCTCCCACATTTGATTTGTGAACCCAGTCAAAAGTGGGAGGGGGGCTTGCCCCCGATAGCGGTTTTGAGGTCACCACTGAGGCCGATGCGACCCCAATTCCCCAGCCGGCACCTCCCATTGCAACGGCGTACCGCTGATCGTCAGCGGCGCCAGCAATCGATGCGCCTGGCCCCAGGCGGTCTGTTCCACCACCAGACCTTGATCACCCGCTTCTTCGGCCCGCAACGCCGGTTGCTCCGGCACCTGCCCCGCATCCACCAGTAACTTCGCCGTGCGCGCCAGCGACAACCGCGCCGAACCACCACGCCCGGACTTCAAGCGTTCGCCCAACGCCCGGATCGCGCTCGCTGCCATCAAATACCCGGTCGCGTGGTCCAGCGCCTGCACCGGCAGGGGCAACGGTTTGTCCGCCTGCTTCCCAGTCATGCCGGCTTCGGCAATCCCGCTGCTCATCTGCACCAGGCTGTCAAACCCGCGCCGATTGCGCCATGGGCCGCTCCAGCCATAGGCGTTGAGGCTGACGTCGATCAGGCCCGGCGCGATGCGTTGCAGGTCGTCGCCCGCGTAGCCCAGTTGCTCTAACGCATCGGCGCGGTAACCGTGGAACAGAATGTCGGCGTCCCCGAGTAACGCTTCGAAGACCTGCCGGCCTTCGGCGCTTTTCAGGTCAAGCCGCGCGCAGCGCTTGCCCAGGGTCATTTCCGGCACCACGCCGGGCTCGTCCCAGGTGGGCGAGTCGATGCGCAATACGTCCGCGCCCAGACCCGCGAGAAAACGACTGGCGACCGGGCCGGCCAGGACGCGGGTCAAATCCAGCACCTTGATACCGGCCAGCGGTCGGGCCATGGTGCCGAGCCAGGGTTTGTTGCCGACGGTGGCGAAGGCCTGCCGCTGTATCAGGGGCTCGGCATTCACCGCCATGCCTTGGGCGTGGCCCTGCCAGGCTTGCCACGTACGCATCTGCGCCGCGCAACCGCCTGCGTCGACCACCGCCTGTTCCAGTTCGGCGGCGTTCCACTTGGCGACGTTACGCGCCATTTGCGCGCGTTCAGTCACGTTGCCCAGCACCCGCTCAGCGGCGGCGCGGTGATGGGGAGCGTTGGTGTGCAAACGAATCCAGCCGTCGGCGCTGGCGTAGTCACCGGCTATCGGGTCCCACAGCGGCGGCACTTGCCAACCCAGCGGGCGAATCGATGAGGAAAACCAGAACGAGGCGAGGCGACGGTCTACGCTGATGCTCGGCAAACGTGCGGTCTGTTGGCGGATAAGCTCGGCAACGGCCTGGCCGGCGGCGCCGATGCTGGCGGCGGCCAGATCAGTCACGGCGAAGGCCGAGGGCAGGGCGCCGGGCTCGCTCAGGGTCAGCGGGGTGTGCGGTAGATCGAGTGCGGCTTGGATGGATGTCAGCAGGTCAGTCATCGAAGGCCCTCCTTAAGAGAAGGGCCACTATAGAAGATCATCCGGCCGGTGTGACAACCCCAGGTGCCAATGGCAGCTCGATACTGGCGACAAAGCCGCCGCCTGGGTGATTGGCCAGGATCAGGTGGCCGCCATGGCGTTCGGCGGCGCGACGTGCAATCGCCAGGCCCAGGCCGTGGCCTTGCGCGGTCTGACCGGGGGCGCGGTAGAACGGCTCGCCCAATTGGCTCAGGTGCTCGGTGTCGACACCGGGGCCGTGATCGCGCACGCTGATCAGGATCCGGTCGCCGTGCCGCTGCGCGTGCAACTCGATGGGTTGGCCGGCCGGGTTGAAGCGCTGGGCATTGCGCAGCAGGTTATCCACGGCGCGTTCGATCATGGTCGGCCAGCCCTTGAGGCGCAGGTCGGGTTCAGCCGTCAGTTGCACCTCTTGCTCCGGCGCGCTGAGCTGGGCGTCCTTTTGCAGCGTCTTGAGCAGCGGGTTGAGGTCGATCTCTTCGGCGCTGGCGTTGTCGGCATCCACCCGGGCCAGTACCAGAATTTCACTGATCAGGGCTTCCAGGCGGTCGCATTCGCGGGTCAGGCGCGGCCAGAGTTTTTCCCGTTCTTCGGGGCTGGCGCGCTCGGCCAGGGCCAGGGCGATACGCAAGCGGGCCAGGGGCGAGCGCAGTTCGTGGGAGACGTCGCGCAACAGTTGGCGCTGGCTGCCGATCAGGCTTTGCAGGCGGGCGCCCATGCGGTTGAAGTCGGTGGCCAGTACGCCAAATTCATCGCGGCGATTGGCCAATTGCGCCAGGCTGTTCTGCTGGTATGTGGCTTGGCCCAGGTCGTGCACCGCGCCGCGCAGTCGGCTGAGCGGGCGGGTGATGGACAGGGTCACCAACAGACTGAACAGCGTCAGCACCACCAGGGCAATGGCCAGGGCGCTGAACGGCCATAACAGGCTGCTGCGGTGCCAGGCATCCAGCTCCGGATGGGGAATGCGATAGATCAGCAGGTAGGTGTCGCCGGTTTTTTCGCTGGTGTATTCGGCGGTCAGGCGCCGCCAGGGCAGATGGCCGTCCTGGCTGTCATTCTGCCGGGCTTCGAAGGCGGCGGCACGGCGCGGGAAGGTGCCGCGTACCACCGGCTCGCCGCCCTCGTTGAGCACTTGCACGTCAATGTGGTACTGGCGCTTGCGCTGCTGCAGCAACTCCTGGGCAGCCTCTTCGCCCTGGGCTTCGTAGAGTTGCGTCCACTCTTGCGCCAGATTGTTGAGGCCGGGATGGCGGCTGAGAATCCAGGCGTCCTGGTTCAGCATATGCCCAAGCAGGATCGACAACCCGGCAACCAGGGCGATGGCCAACCAGAAACTCGCCAGGATGCGCCAGAACAATGAACGCACGGGAAACCCTCAAACAGGAAAAGCCCAGTGGCGGGGGGCCACTGGGCTGGGAGCATTAACGCTAGGGCATTATTGCGCTTTTTGCGGCTGTTGCGCTTTCCAGGCCTGGAATTCCTTCCATTCGGCACGACGCTGCTCTTGTTGCTTGACGATCTCGTCGAACTGCTTCTGCTGATCGGGCTTGAGGATGGCGCGGATACCGGCCTGGGTTTTCTGCTTGCCGGCGGCGATTTCGTCCTGCATGGCTTTCTGGTCAGCGGCCGGCAGTTTGTCCAGGTACTTCTGGGTCAGCTCTTTGCGAGCGTGCCATTGGTCACCCATCAGCTTGCGGATCTGCTCGCGTTGTTCCTTGCTCAAATCCAGCTGGCTGAACGGGCCGCCTTTACCACGCGGACCGTGTTCACCGTGACCCGGGCCACCCATCATGTGGCCTTCCGGGCCGCCCATCGGGCCTGGGCCTTCCGGCATGGCGGCCATGGCGACGGTAGGCAGTGCAGCGGCGAACATCAAAGCGATAAGGGTCTTGCGCATGGTGATTCTCCTGTCTCTGTTCCGGTGAGTCCGGATGTGAGTAGGTTACCCAGGGCAAGGTCAGCCGCCGTCAGCGGAGCGTAAAGGTTTGGTAAGGGGCAAACTGCAAGCTGCAAGCTACAAGCTACAAGCTGCAAGCTGTAAGGGGCAAGCTGCAAGCTGCAAGCTGCAAGCTGCAAGCTGTAAGGGGCAAGCTGCAAGCTACAAGCTACAAGTGAACAGCTCTTACTTGCAGCTTGCAGCTTGCAGCTTGTAGCTTATAGCTGCCCCCTAAAAACTATAATAGTAACCACGACTACGCAGCGCCACGATCCGTGGCCGGCCGTCCGGGTGCGGGCCGATCTTCTTGCGCAGGTTGCTCACGTGCATGTCCAGGCTGCGATCGTAGAGGGTCAACTTGCGGCCCAGGGCGATCTGCGCCAGTTCCTGTTTATCCAGGGGTTCGCCGGGTTGGCGCAGCAAGGCTTCGAGCAGGCGGCTTTCGGAGACCGTCAGGGTAAATTCCTGTTCGTCGATGCTGACCACCCCGCGCACCGGGCTGAAGCACAGGTCGCCCAACTCCAGTTGGGACGACACGGCAGCCGGATGACTGCGGCGCAGCACGGCGCGCAAGCGCGCGGTGAGTTCGCGCGGGTCGCAGGGCTTGGCCAGGTAATCGTCGGCGCCCAGTTCCAGGCCGAGGATGCGGTCCAGGGGTTCGCCGCGGGCCGAGAGCATCAGCACCGGCAACTCCGGGTGGTCGTTGCGCAATTGCTTGAGCAACTCCAGGCCACTGCCGTCGGGCAGCATCACGTCGAGCACCACCGCTGCTGGAGCGGCTTCGGCCAAGGCCTTGCGGGCGCTGGAGCCGTCATGGCAGGCGCGCACCTGGAAACCTTCCTGGCTCAGCCAACTGGTCAGCAGCTCACAGAGCTCCTGGTCATCATCTATCAGTAACAGCTCGCTCATGACTCACTCAATTTAGCCATTGTCGACGACGACGGTGCCCACCGCTGGCAAAGATACCGCACAGCAAGGCGATCAGTGCGACGCCCGCGCCGATGACAAACCATTGCTGCTGCTCGGTCAGCCATCGAGTCAAGGCACCGGCCTGTGTTTCTTTGAGTTGCTGGACCAGGCGTTGGTTCTCCTGGCGCAAACGACTCAGTTGCGCGCTTTCCGGGTTCGATTGCGCGCCTTGCAGTTGCTTGCTCAGCGCTTCGCGTAGCCCTTCGCTTTCTTTCAAGCGTTGCTGCAATTCGGTGATCTGGCTGCCGGCACTCAAGGACAGCGGCGTGGAGCTGCCACCATTCGAAAGTTCTTCAGCATGGGCCGTCGCCCCGATCATTAACATTGCCAACAGACACAACTGACGTAAGCGCATCGGAACTCCTGATTCCACACGAATATTCAGAACGTTGTCGGCAGGTTAGCGGGAATAATGAGCCATCAGGCTGGCGCCCAAGCGTTTTGGTTCGGCGCCACCGGGCTCAAGGCAGGACTTGCTTGAACGGCTTGATCACGACATCAGCGTAGACGCCCGCCGCCACATAAGGATCAGCCTTGGCCCACGCCTGGGCATCGGCCAGGGACGCGAACTCGGCAACGATCAGGCTGCCGGTGAAACCCGCGTCGCCCGGGTCGTTGCTGTCGACGGCCGGGTGCGGGCCAGCCAGTACGATGCGGCCTTCGGTTTGCAGCTGCTTGAGGCGTTCGACATGGGCCGGGCGCACGCTCAGGCGTTTTTCCAGCGAATTGGCAACATCGGTGGCAATGATGGCGTAGAGCATGTCAGTCCTCGGTTTTCGGCGTGGTGGCAGTGTCATGCAGGTGGCGCGACAGGTAGATACCCTGGCCGACCAGGAACAGCAGGGTCATGGCCAGGCTGCCGAACACCTTGAAGTCGACCCAGTAGTCTTGAAAGGTAAACGCCACGAACAGGTTGGCGGCACCGCAGAAGATGAAAAACACGATCCAGGCCACGTTCAAGCGTACCCAGATCGGCTCCGGCAAAGTCAGCGCGTGGCCCATGATCCGCCTGATCAGCAGGCGATCACCAATGAAGTGGCTGCCGATGAAGACCAGGGCGAACAGCCAGTTGACCACCGGGGCTTTCCACTTGAGGAAGGTTTCGCTGTGGAAGGCCAGGGTCAGGCCGCCGAACACCAGGCAGGCGATGAGGGTCAGCCACTGGCTTTTTTCCAGCTTGCGCTGGGAGATGAAGATGGCGCCGTACACCACGATGGAGCTGATGATCAGCACGGCGGTGGCGCTGTAGATGCCGCCGAACGACAGTTCGTGACCGGCGATATCGATGACCCTGGGGTCGAGTTTGGTAACGATGAAAAACAGCAACAGCGGGATGAAGTCGATGAATTGTTTCACAGTAAGAGCCAGAAGCTGGATGTGGCGGCATAATAACAAACATCCTTGGTTGCGATAGCGCCAGCTGACTTGAGGTTACACACTCCCGTGAATGTTGATTTGCACTGCCACAGCACGGCCTCCGACGGCGCCCTGGCGCCTGCGGTACTGGTTGCGCGTGCGTTTGAAAAAGGCGTGCGAGTCCTGTCGCTGACCGACCACGACACCCTCGAAGGCCTCGATGAGGCCCGCGCGGCGGCTAACGCATTGGGTATGCAACTGGTCAACGGCGTGGAATTGTCCTGCACCTGGGGCGGCGCCACCATTCACGTGCTCGGCTACGGTTTCGAGCAAAACGCCCCGGCCCTGGTGGCGGCCATCGCCCAATTGCACGATGGCCGCTGGCTGCGGTCCGAAGAAATAAGCCGCAAGCTCAGCCTCAAAGGCATGCCTGGCGCCCTGGACGGCGCCCGCGCCATCCAGCAGGAGCTGGGCGACAGCGGCAATGCACCGGCCCGTCCGCACTTTGCCGACTGGATGGTGCGTGAAGGTTTCGTCAAGGACCGCGCCGAAGCTTTCCGTAAATGGTTGGGCGCGGGCAAGCTGGGTGATGTGAAGCAACACTGGCCAACCCTGGAAGACACCGTCGGCACCCTGCGGGCCTCCGGCGCCTGGGTCAGCCTGGCGCACCCCTGGCATTACGATTTCACCCGCAGCAAGCGCCGCAAGCTGATAGGCGACTATATTGGAGCGGGCGGCCACGCGATCGAAGTGGTCAACGGGCATCAACCCGCCGAGCAGGTCGGCAGCCTGGCGATCCTGGCCCGCGAATTTGGTCTGCTGGTCAGTGCCGGCAGTGATTTTCATGGCCCGGGCGGCTGGTCCGAGATCGGCGAGTATCGCCAGGTACCGGATGATCTGCCGCTGTTGTGGGGACGATTCAAGCATGACCCCATTATTGCCACCGTCTGAACAGGTAGAACACGTGAGTCAATTCTTCCAGATTCATCCGGAAAACCCCCAGGCGCGCCTGATCAAACAGGCCGTCGAGATCATTCGCGCCGGCGGCGTGGTGATCTATCCAACAGATTCGTCCTACGCCATCGGTTGCCAGATCGGCGACAAAGGCGCGGTCGAGCGGGTCAGACGCCTGCGTGACCTGGACAAAAATCATAACTTTGCGCTGATCTGCAGCGACTTGTCGCAGCTGGGGCTGTTCGCCAAGGTCGACACGGGCACCTTCCGCTTGCTCAAGGCGCACACCCCAGGGCCGTATACCTTCATTCTCAACGCTACCCGCGAAGTGCCGCGCCTGTTGCTGCACCCGAAGAAGCGCACCATCGGCCTGCGCGTGCCGGAACACCCGATTGCCCTGGCGCTGCTGGCCGAGCTGGGTGAGCCGCTGATGAGCGTGTCGTTGATCATGCCGGGCGATACCGAACCGCTGGAAGACCCGTACGAAATGCGCCAGTTGCTGGAGAAGCAGGTCGATCTGATCATCGACGGCGGCTTCGGCGGCGGCAAGGCGTCCACCGTGATCAACCTGGCCGACGGCGAACCTGAAGTGATCCGTGTGGGATGCGGCGACCCTACGCCGTTTATGGTCGAGGCCTGAATGTCGGTCGTGGAAACCGTCGATCCCCAGGCGGGCGCTCAGCAGGAACTGCCATTTGCCATGGTGTATGGCCAGGCGGTCATGGAAATGCCGCTGGACCTGTACATCCCGCCCGACGCCCTGGAAGTCTTCCTTGAGGCCTTCGAAGGCCCGCTGGACTTGCTGCTGTACCTGATTCGCAAACAGAACATCAACATCCTCGATATTCCCGTAGCGGAAATCACCCGGCAGTACATGGGCTATGTCGAACTGATGCAGTCGGTGCGCCTGGAACTGGCCGCCGAGTACCTGGTGATGGCCGCGATGCTCGCCGAGATCAAGTCGCGCATGTTGCTGCCGCGCTCGGAGACGGTCGAGGCTGAAGAAGATGACCCGCGCGCCGAACTGATCCGCCGCTTGCAGGAATACGAACGCTTCAAGGCAGCTGCCGAAGGTATCGACGGTTTGAGTCGCGTCGGCCGCGATGTGGTGGTGCCCAAGCTGGACGCGCCCGAAGCGCGCGCGCGCAAGCTGCTGCCTGACGTCAGCCTGGAGGAGCTGCTGATGTCCATGGCCGAGGTGCTGCGCCGTGGCGACATGTTCGAAAGCCACCAGGTCAGTCGCGAAGCCCTGTCCACCCGCGAGCGTATGAGCGATGTGCTGGAGCGCCTCAAGGGCGGCGGGTTTGTGCCGTTTGTCGAGCTGTTCACCGCAGAAGAAGGGCGCCTGGGTGTGGTGGTGACCTTCATGGCGATCCTGGAGCTGGTCAAGGAGTCCTTGGTCGAACTGGTCCAGAATGAGCCGTTTGCGGCTATCCATGTGCGGGCGCGAGCCGAATAACGAGCTGAATCGATGAATCTGACTGAACCCCGCGAACTGGCGCCCTTGCTGGAAGCTTTCCTTCTGGCCTCGGGCAAGCCGCAATCCCTGGAGCGCCTGTTCGAACTCTTTGAAGAGGCCGAACGCCCCGAACCGCCTGTGTTCAAGAAGGCGCTGGAGATCCTGCGCAAGTCCTGCGACGGTCGCGCCTTTGAGTTGCGTGAAGTGGCGTCGGGTTATCGCCTGCAGATCCGCGAGAAATTTTCCCCGTGGGTGGGACGCTTGTGGGAGGAACGCCCGCAGCGTTATTCGCGGGCGATGCTGGAGACCATGGCGTTGATCGCCTATCGCCAGCCGATCACCCGGGGCGAGATCGAAGATGTGCGTGGTGTGGCGGTCAACAGTCATATCGTCAAGACGCTGCTGGAACGCGAGTGGATCCGCATCGTCGGCTACCGTGACGTGCCCGGCAAACCGGCGATGTTCGCCACCACCAAAGTGTTCCTCGACCACTTCAACCTGAAAAACCTCGACGACCTGCCGCCGTTGGCCGAGCTGCGCGAGATGGAAGCCGAGCCGGTGCTGGATTTCGACGATGCGCCGGTGCCGCAGAGCCTGCAGGAACTGGCCGATGCCAGTGCCGAGCCGGAGGAACCCAAGGACGAAACCAGTTTCCATACCTTGTTGCTGGAACTGGATGACATGGAGCAGGGGATCAAGACCGACTTTGATGATTTGCTGCGTGATGGCGTGTCGCAGCCGCAAACCCAGGTGAACGTTGAGCCCGAGCCCGACGTCGAAGAAGACGTGCTGGGCGTGGCCGATGCCCGCGAAAAACTGCTGGCCGCCGTCGCCGCCCTCGAACAGCCACCGCTGAGCGATGAAGAAGATGAAGCCCGGGCGTTGGCCGAGGCGATCGAAAACGAACGCCGCCAACTCGAAGACTGACACGGTCCAATGTGGGAGGGGGCTTGCCCCCGATAGCAGTGTGTCAGTCAGCACAACCATCACTGGTACACCGTAATCGGGGGCAAGCCCCCTCGCACATTTTGATCGCCGTTGTCCGAGAGCAAATATGACTTCGACCAAAGACCCCTGCATCAGCATCTGCAAGTTCAGCGACGACATCTGTGTCGGCTGCGGGCGCAGCAAGCGTGAAATCCGCGCCTGGAAGAAGCTCGACAAAGTCGATAAGCGCACGGTGCTGGCCGAAGCCGAACTGCGCTTGCTGGCCCTCGGCGCCACCGGTCGGCGGAAAAGCAAATGACTTGGGTGTTATCGACTACTCTCTGATGCGCAACACGCGCCATGCGCGTATGATTCGCGACCCTTTGCCGACCTATTCGGCCAAAGCCCCGCTTTCAACACTCTTCAGGCCACGCCTGAATCGACCCACCGGGAGGTGCTTAAGATGAACGACAAAGACCAGAACGACAGCCAGGAAATCGGCCCAGCAGGCGAAAAACTGCAAAAGGTGCTGGCGCGTATCGGCGTGGGTTCGCGCCGCGACGTCGAAGCCTGGATCACCCAGAAGCGCATCAAGGTCAACGGCGTCGAGGCCACCCTCGGCCAGCGCGTCGACCTGCACGATGCAATCACCATCGATGGCAAGGTCATCAAGCGCGAAGAGGCCGCTGAATCGGTCCGCCGCGTGATCATGTACAACAAGCCCGACGGCGAGATCTGCACCCGTGACGACCCGGAAGGCCGTCCGACCGTGTTCGACAAGATGCCCAAGCCGAAAGAAGGCCGCTGGATCAACATCGGTCGTCTGGACATCAATACCACCGGCTTGCTGATGTTCACCACCGACGGTGAGCTGGCCAACCGCCTGATGCACCCCTCCTACGAGATGGACCGCGAATACGCCGTGCGTGTGCGTGGCGAAGTCGATGACGAGATGATCGAGCGCTTGAAAGCCGGTGTGGTCCTTGAAGACGGCCCGGCCAAGTTCACCGACATCAAGCAGGCGCCGGGTGGTGAAGGCTTCAACCACTGGTACCACTGCGTGGTGATGGAAGGCCGTAACCGTGAAGTCCGTCGCCTGTGGGAGTCCCAGGGCCTGGTGGTCAGCCGCCTGAAGCGTGTGCGTTTCGGCCCGGTGTTCCTCAACTCCGACTTGCCGATGGGTCGCTGGCGCGAAATGAGCCAGTACGAAGTCGACATCCTCAGCGCCGAAGTCGGCCTGACGCCGGTCGCGATGCCGCAGATGAACGCCAAGAGCAAAGACAAGCTTGAGCGTATGCAGCGTAAATCGTCGCGTCCCGTGCCGCGTACCGAGCGCGTTGCCCGCACCCTGCGCCCGGCGTTGAATGCACCGGCCACCGGCGGCCGTATCTCCCGTGAGCCGCAGATCGAAGGTGAGCGCCGTCCCACCTCGCCATCGCGCCAGGAAGGCGAGCGTGCTCCACGCGCACCGCGTCCGGCCCCGTCGGGTGGTCGCAGCAACCGTGGTGAAGCCGACCGTCCGGCCGACAACGCCAGCACCAAGCGTCCGGCCAAGCCTTCGGCGAACAAGCGCCCTGGCCCGAAACTGGTAGCTGACGAGCCGTCGGGCAAGCGCCGTGGCGCCCCTGCCGGCTCCGGTCAGCGTCCGGGTTTTGGTCGCAAGAAGCCGCAGTGATGCCGTAGCCGCTGCATAAAAAAGCCAACCCCAGGGTTGGCTTTTTTTTTCTCTGAATTTGAAATGCAATCAACTGTGGGAGGGGGCTTGCCCCCGATTGCAGTGTGTCAGCCTCAGTATCTGTCACTGATTCACCGCTATCGGGGGCAAGCCCCCTCCCACAGTTGGATCTCCAGTGTTTTCGAGTCCTTCGCTCAGAACGCAAACGTCCCATCAAACACCGGCTTGTCATCCAGCGCCAACACCCCGCTGGCAAAGATCAGGTCCAGGTGATGACTGCCTTTCTGCCCGCCACCCAAGCCCAGATGCAACCCGCAATGGCGCTCTTCAAAGCCCGCATTGCGCGCATACAAATCCTTCACCCCTTCATTGGTGCCAATCCCCAGCTCTTCCACGCGGCGGTTCGACGGGTTGGCATTCAGGTACTTGTTGAAGTCATCCACCAGCCCCGGTACGTCGCTGGCCACGCTGCAAATGGTGGAGTTCTCTATCCACAGTTCCAGGGGGGACTCCAGCACGCCGTATTTACGCGCAAAGGGGATGGTGCTGAGGAAGGTGCCGACAAACCTGACTTGCCCGTTGATGGCTTCGCTGTGGGTGGCGATCTCGCCAGGCGCCAGGTCGTGGTTGCCGACGCCGTTGATATTGGTCCACTTCTTGATGCTGCTCATCGGAGCTTCGAGGCGCGAGCCGTGCTTGTCGGTGAAGCTCAGCACGGTGGCCTCGGTCATGCGCCGGATCAAGGTGGCGTTGAGGTCGGCGATGCGCTGCGGTTCGACGCTGAAAGTGTCGTAGAAGTAGTCGCCATAATCCTTGAACAACAGCGACTTCTTCCAATGTTCGGCCATCACGCCTTGCAGCGCGCGGATAAAATCCGGGCCTTCGGCACGTGGGTTAGGCAGGGTCGAGGAGTCGTAGAGAAACAGGTACAGGTCGCAGGCTTCGATGGCCTGGGCCAGGGATTGGCTGGCGCTCAGGTCCAGGCGCTGCACCTGGAAATTGAAACGGGCGGCGCTGCCTTGGGTAATTGCCTGGGCGATGGCGTCGTAGCGCTCGGTATGGCCCAGCAGCACGGTAGGGCGGCTCAGACCCTGGAGGGCCGGGTGGTGAGCAAGGTAATAGAGAAAGTGTTCAACGGCGCGGGCCTTGTCCATGACGGGTGTCCTTCGATGCCTTGGGTAAGGGGGCAGGTGCCGTGCACGGCACCTGCCGGATGCCTGCCGGGTGTTAGAACGGCCACATCGCGGTGCCAAATGGCACAACGGCATCGGCTTGCATCATTTCAACGGCGGCCTCATGGGTCGGCGCTTCAAACCAATCGTCGAGTTGCAGTTCGGTTTCCAGGTCTTTTTCCAGTGCTTGCATGGTGTATCTCCTAGAGGACGTTGTTTGAGAACGGCTTGCCAACGGGCTTCGCAGGCAAGTGCAGAGAACCTAGGAGAGAGTGTTTCAAAATGCAAAATATTTATTGACACGGTTTCATTTGGATTTTTTCTTCGGTTTTTTCGAGGTTATTTTTTATTGAGAGAAAACAGTTGATTGGCTGAACCGATTGTTCGGTCAGGTCTGACTGACAATTTTACGTAGACCCTCATTTTAGCCTGACCGTAAAGCCAGTTTTCCGGCGTGTAACGCTAGGTTTACGCAGTTGACCGGGTAAGCCTGGGCGGAAAATCGCTGTAAGGAATACCTGACAGATTGTCGAGTGCGCGCTCGTGGGGCGTGCCGAACCCGTCGAGCGGTGTACAATGCGCCGCGTTTTACTGTGACCCCCTTGCGTATCCACGCAAAGGCCAAGACCTCAGGGGTTCAATCGCCCTGATCACTCCGCCCGGTCACGAGCCGGACGGGTTCGATTTCGTCACAGATAAAAACAAACAGGTGACGCATGACCGCTAGAAAGACGCTGTACTCCTGGTGCCTGCGCTGGGGTTTGAGCGGCGCTGCTTGAGTCGGTAATTCAAGGCAGCAACCTGCATTCAACCTCTTCAAACCTTGCGTGAGACCCTTTTCATGAGTGAACCCCATTGCTCTTCAGGCGAGCTGAAACGCGGCCTGAAAAATCGGCATATCCAGTTGATCGCCCTGGGTGGCGCCATCGGCACCGGTCTGTTCCTCGGTTCGGCCGGGGTACTCAAATCCGCCGGCCCGTCGATGATCCTGGGCTATGCCATCTGCGGCTTTATCGCCTTCATGATCATGCGCCAGCTCGGCGAAATGATCGTCGAAGAACCGGTTGCCGGCTCCTTCAGCCATTTTGCCCACAAGTACTGGGGCGGTTTCGCCGGTTTCCTGTCGGGCTGGAACTGCTGGATTCTGTACATCCTGGTGGGCATGTCGGAGCTGACGGCCGTTGGTAAATACGTGCATTACTGGTGGCCGGAGATTCCGACCTGGGTCTCGGCGGCGGCGTTCTTCGTGCTGATCAACCTGATCAACCTGGCCAACGTCAAAGTCTTTGGTGAAGCCGAGTTCTGGTTCGCAATCATCAAGGTGGTGGCAATCGTCGGCATGATCGCCCTGGGCAGCTATCTGCTGGTCAGCGGCAGCGGCGGGCCGCAGGCTTCGGTGAGCAACCTGTGGGAGCACGGCGGCTTCTTCCCCCATGGCGTGGGTGGGTTGGTGATGGCCATGGCGATCATCATGTTCTCCTTCGGCGGCCTGGAAATGCTCGGATTTACCGCTGCCGAAGCCGATCAGCCCCGCACCGTGATCCCCAAGGCGATCAATCAGGTGATCTACCGCATCCTGATTTTCTACATCGGCGCGTTGGTGGTGCTGTTGTCGTTGACGCCGTGGGACAGCTTGCTGGCCACCCTGAACGCCTCCGGCGATGCCTACAGCGGCAGCCCGTTCGTGCAGGTGTTCTCGATGCTGGGCAGCAACACCGCCGCGCATATCCTCAATTTCGTGGTGTTGACGGCGGCGCTGTCGGTGTACAACAGCGGCACCTACTGCAACAGCCGCATGCTGTTGGGCATGGCCGAACAGGGCGATGCACCGAAGGCGCTGGCCAGCATCGACAAGCGCGGTGTACCGGTGCGTGCGATCCTGGCGTCGGCGGTGGTCACGCTGGTAGCGGTGTTGATGAACTACTTCATCCCGCAGCATGCGCTGCAATTGCTGATGTCGCTGGTGGTGGCCACGCTGGTGATCAACTGGGCGATGATCAGCTTCTCCCACTTCAAGTTCCGCCAGCACATGAACCGTACCGGCCAGGTGCCGCTGTTCAAGGCGTTGTGGTACCCCTATGGGAACTGCATCTGCCTGGCGTTCGTGGTGTTTATCCTGGTGATCATGCTGATGATTCCGGGAATTCAGCTGTCGGTGTATGCGATTCCGGTGTGGGTGGCGTTCATGGCGGTGTGCTACTGGATCAAGAACAAGCGCAAGGCGCAGCATTGCTTGACGACGGCGGCCTTAACGGCAAAGTAAAAGCCGCATCCAGTGCCAAGTTGTGGGAGCAGGCTTACTCCCACAATTGGAACGCGTTCGACTTAAAGGCGCGTATCCTTGAACGCCCACTCTGCCAAGGCCCCCGTTCTCCATGCTGGTGATTTCCAACAACGTCCACTTGCCCGATGCTGAAGTCGAGCTGACCGCCATTCGCGCCCAGGGCGCCGGTGGGCAGAACGTCAACAAGGTATCGAGTGCGGTGCACCTGCGATTTGATATTCCGGCGTCGTCAT
Organism: Pseudomonas sp. 37 R 15; assembly: GCF_900004865.1. Lineage (NCBI taxonomy): Bacteria > Pseudomonadati > Pseudomonadota > Gammaproteobacteria > Pseudomonadales > Pseudomonadaceae > Pseudomonas > Pseudomonas sp. 37 R 15. Next base: position 104,075 of record NZ_CVTV01000010.1, read on the forward strand.
TGCCGCCATTCTACAAGGAGCGGCTGTTGGCATTACGCGACAGCCGTATCACCAGTGATGGCGTACTGGTGCTCAAGGCCCAGCAATATCGCACCCAGGAACAGAATCGCGCCGATGCGCTCGAGCGCCTGGTGGAGTTGATCCTCAGCGCCACCAAGGTGGAGAAGAAGCGCCGGCCGACCAAGCCGACCCTGGGCTCGAAAAAGCGTCGTCTCGAATCCAAGACCAAGCGTGGCAGCATCAAGGCCGGGCGCGGCAAGGTCGACTTTTAGTCCTGGCGTGCTTCGCGGGCCTTGGGCGCCTGGCGATACAGGTACACACTGAGCAGCAAACCACCCAGGGCGGCGAGGGCGGCGAACAGGAAGATCGAACCAAAGCCGAAGCCTGCCGCCACGGCCCCGGCCAATGGTCCGGTGATACCCAGGGATAAATCGATAAACAGCGAATAGGCCCCCACCGCCGCACCGCGGCTGGAGGCAGGCACCAGGTTGACCGCTTCCACCCCCAGCGCCGGAAATACCAGGGAAAAGCCAAACCCGCTCAACGCCGCGCCCGCCAGGGCCAGGTTGGCGTCCGGCGCAAGCCACAGCAACAGCAGCCCGAGGATCTCCACCGACAGGCAGGCAATCGCCACGCGAAACCCGCCGATACGGTTGATCAGGTTGCCGAACAGCAGGCGCGCACCGATAAAGCTGGCACCAAACAAGCTCAAGGCCCACACCGCGTTGTCCCAGTGCTGGGTGGTGTAATACAGCGTGATAAAGGTCGCGATGGTGCCAAAGCCGATGGAACCCAACGCCAGCGCGCAGCCATGGGGCAATACCCGGCCCAGCACATTCATGAACGGCAGGCGCACGCCGCTGACGATTGGCGCGGCGACCTTGTTCCAGGCCAGCAACAGGCCGACTGCCGCCAGCAGAACAATGCTGACCCCCATGCTCCACAGTCCGAAATGTCTGACCAGTACTACGCCCAGCGGCGCACCGATCGCCAGGGCGCCATAGCTGGCGATGCCATTCCAGGAGATGACCTTGGCGGTATTCGCCGCACCGACCCGGCCAATGCCCCAACCAATGGCGCCCGAGCCCACCAGGCTTTCAGCGCTGCCCAATACCAGGCGACCGATCAGCAGGCTGCCCAGGCTCACGGCCGGCAGGCTTGAAAACCACGCCGCCAGCAGCATGAACACACCGCTCAAGCCACACCCCGCCAAGCCGATCAGCACCGCACGCTTGCTGCCCAGGTTATCGATGACTTTGCCCGCGTATGGGCGACTCAGCAGGGTGGCCAGGTACTGCACGCTGATCACCAGACCGGCAACCACCGCGCCATAGCCCAGTTCGCTGTGGACATAGCCTGGCAATACGGCCAGGGGGATGCCGATATTCAGGTAGCCGATAAAGGTGAACAGCACGATGGAAACAACTTGCAGCGTGACCGCCATGGGGCGCTGGGTATCTGGCATGGGGAGAGGTCCACTGTCGCAGCAGGTAAAGATAGGCTGCTAATGATACCGGTGGTTTGGTTCGTGCAGGGCGTTAAAGCGCAAAAACCTCAGCTCAGGAACACTTCAGGCTTGCGCGGGGGCCAGCAATTGGGTGGTGACCAGGGCGGCCAGGGCGTTTTCCTGGGTGCCGAAGCGCTTGAGCAACACGGCTTGTTTGTCCGCGCTGAGGCGGTTCCAGACCTCGACCATCTGCAGGGCGGCGTCGAGTACGGCGGTATCAGGGGTATCGGTCATTTTTGCAGGGGTCTCGGATGATTCAGGCAGTGTGGAAAGCGCTCAAAGCTGCGCTTTCCACACGGTCTGGTACGGCGTCAGTCCTGGCTTTCGCTGTCGACTGGTTGTGCGTCTTTGGCTTCGGGCCGCGTGTCGCTGGCCTGCTGCGGTGCTGGCTGCTCTGTAGGGTGCAGGCTTGGGAAGGGGAGATTAGGTATCTCGTGCATCGTCGTCGCTCCTCGCAAGGTCTGTTTTCAATCGCAGGTGATTGCGCGCTCTCAAAAAGCCTTGGCAGGATACAGCACTGTAAATGACAAATAGACTTTTATATCGATCGTGACTAGAACGGCACCTTGCCCAGAATCATGTCGCGGTACATCACAAAATCACCGAGCAGGCTGTAAAACGGGTGCTCAAAGGTGGCCGGGCGGTTCTTCTCGAAGAAGAAATGACCGATCCAGGCAAAGCTGTAGCCGGCGATCGGCACGGCCAGCAACAGGCCCAGCGAGCCTCGGCCGATGGCGTAGGCCAGAATGCCGATCACCAGCGTGGTGCCGATAAAATGCAGGCGCCGGCAGGTGCTGTTGCCGTGCTCCGCCAGGTAATACGGGTAAAACTCGGCGAAGCTGTTGAATCGCTTGACGTTTTCCACGGTGGGAAGCCCTCTGATTGTAGTGCCGCCCAACAGGTGTTCGGCGGGGAGCTTATTTGAGTCTAGAGTGATCAGTGGTAACAGCCAGTGACAATAGATGCCACTTTAGTATCCTTGGCCTCCTGGCTGCCGTTCAAGCCTGCATTATCAAGAAGATGCCATGAGCGAACGAACAACGTCTGCAAGCTGGGCGATGGGGATAGTCAAGGCCCTGGAAATGGACGGCCTGGATTGCCGGGCCCTGTTCAAACAACTGGGGTTGGACTATGCCGATCTCAGTGACCCCGACGCGCGTTTTGCGCAGGATGCCATGACCCGTTTATGGCAGCGCGCAGTGGAGTTATCGGGCAACCCGGCCATTGGCCTGAACATGGGCAAAGTGGTGCGTCCCGCATCGTTTCATGTCGCCGGTTATGCCTTGATGTCCAGCAACACCCTGGCCGAAGGTTTCAGGCGCCTGGTGCGTTACCAGCGCATCATCGCCGAAAGTGCCGACTTGAGTTTCCGCCTGTTACCCGAAGGCTACGCGTTGATCCTGACCGTGCACGGCGATCATCTGCCGCCCACCCGGCAAAGCGCCGAGGCCTCGTTGGCCAGCGCGTTGGCGCTGTGCGGCTGGCTCACAGGGCGTACCCTGCAACCGCATAAGGTGTTGCTGCAGGGCGATCAACCGGCCGATCTGGCGCCCTACAACGAAGTGTTCCATGCGCCGCTGGAATTCAATGCGCCGTATGACGCGCTGATTTTCGAGCAGGCCGACATGGAGGCGCCATTGCCCACGGCCAACGAGGCCATGGCGCAGTTGCACGATCGTTTTGCCGGTGAGTACCTGGCGCGTTTTTCCGAAAGCCGTGTGACCCACAAGGCACGGCAGGTGCTGTGCCGCCTGCTGCCCCAGGGCGAACCCAAGCGCGAAGTGGTGGCGCAGACGTTGCATCTGTCCCAGCGTACCTTGCAGCGGCGTTTGCAGGAGGAAGGCACCAGCTTCCAGACCCTGCTCGACGACACCCGCCGTGAGCTGGCCGAGCAATACCTGGCGCAGCCGAGCATGACCTTGCTGGAAATCGCCTACCTGTTGGGGTTCGCTGACCCCAGCAACTTCTTTCGCGCGTTTCGCCGCTGGTTCGACGCCACGCCCGGCGCATACCGGGCGCGATTGCAGCAGACGTCGACCGTCAGTGACGCCAGAATGCCGGAATACAGAGCACAAACACCGTAATAATTTCCAGCCGCCCCAACAGCATGCCCAGCGACAGAATCCACTTGGCCGCATCCGGCAGGCTGGCGAAGTTGCCGGCCGGGCCAATGGTTTCACCCAGGCCCGGGCCGACGCCGGATACGGTGCTGGCCGCGCCGGTCAATGCGGTCATCCAGTCCAGGCCCAGCAGTGACAGGGCCAGCGCGATGGCGCAAATGGTGATGGCGAAGAAAAACGAAAAGGTCAGGATCGAGCGCACGATTTCCTCGTCGAGACGATGACCGTTGTATTTCTGTTTGATCACCGCGCGCGGGTGAATCAACTGGTTCAGGTTGGCCTTGAGCAGGATATAGGCGACCTGGAAGCGGAAGATCTTGATCCCGCCGGCGGTAGAGCCCGAACAGCCGCCGATGAAGCCCAGGTAGAAGAACAGCATCAGTGAGAAGTTGCCCCAGAGGCTGTAGTCGCCCAGCGCAAAACCGGTGGTGGTCACCACCGACGTGACGTTAAGCGCCACGTGGCGCAGGGCGTCCAGCCAGTGCAGGTTGGTGGTCCACCAATACCAGGTGCCGAGCACCAGCCAGGTCACCACCAGCAGGCCGAGCAAACCCTGCACCTGCTGGTCCTTGATCAGCGCGCGGCGGTTGCCGCGCAAGGTCGCCACGTACAGGGTAAACGGCAGGCTGCCCAGGATCATCACCACCACCGCCACCCAATGCACCGCCGGTTGCTTCCAGTGCGCCAGGGATTCATCGGAGGTGGAAAACCCGCCGGTGGAAATCGCCGACATGGCGTGGTTGATCGCGTCGAACAGCCCCATCCCGGCCCACCAGAATGCCAGGCTGCCGAGGATGGTAATGCCCACATACGCCGCCACGATCAGCCGCGCGACCATATGGGAGCGCGGCATGACTTTTTCCGAACGGTCCGACGACTCGGTCTGGAACAGGCGCATGCCACCGATGCGCAGCAGCGGCAGGATCGCCACCGCCATGCCGATAAAACCGATACCGCCGAGCCAGTGCAACAGCGAGCGCCACATCAGGATGCCTGGCGACATGCTGTCCAGCCCACTCAACACCGTGGACCCGGTGGCCGTGATGCCGGACATGCTTTCAAAAAACGAGTCGGTGTAGCTGATGTGCTGAGTCAGCAAGAACGGCAGCGCCGCGAAGACGCACACCACCACCCAGCTGGTGACGGTCAACAGGTACATATCCCGGGGGCGCAGGTGCACGTGTTCCGGGCGCCCGGGAATGACCAGGGCCAGGCCGGCGATAAAGGTGATCATGCTGGCCCACAGGAAGGAGGGCAGGTCGCTGGTGCGTTCGAAGATCACCAGGGTAGCCATGGGCACGACCATGGCGATCGCAAGCGTGATCAGGAAGATGCCGATGATGAAACCGATGATGCGTAGGGTCGGCAACGCCATGAAGTTCGCTCGGGTGGTTTGGGCAGAGGCGCCATTCTACCTGGGGTGCAGGGCATGTAAACCTGGCAGCTCCAGACGATGCCGATCAACTGTGGGAGGGCGCTTGAACCCCCGATAGCAGAGTGTCAGTCGGTCAATTCGTATCTGATACACCGCTATCGGGGGCAAGCCCCCTCCCACAGGGGGTCTGCGGTGCTTGAAGCAGGTATGAAAAAGGCGACCCGAAGGTCGCCTTTTTCAGCACAGTACGGATCAGAACTCGTGATCGGCGCTGTCCGGGTTCAGGTCGCTGATGCCCAGTTTGCCCGCGGCGGCTTCGATCGAACCGGTCTGCTTGACCAGCGCAGCGATGGCGTCACGTACGATCTGGTTACCCGCATCGTTACCGGCTGCGATCAACTGGTCATAGTGCTCGCCCTTATTGGCGTGGTCGACCATCACCTGGATCTTCGCTTCGGTCGCCGCCAGGTCAGCCTTGAGGGCTGCATCGGCTGCCGGGTCGGCTTTGGCGACCAGGGACGAGAGGCTCGGGCCGGTCAGCTTGTTGCCGTCGACGCGGGTGTACTCGCCCAGGTAGACGTTGCGGATGCCTTTGGCGTCATAGAAATGCGAGTAGTGGGTGTTGTCGCTGAAGCAGTCCTGCTCGTCTTCCGGCGAGTTGGCTTCCAGGGACACCTTCATGCGTTCGCCGGCCAGCTCGCCAAGCGACAGGCTGCCCATGCCGAACAGCATCTTGCGCAGGCCGTCGGTAGCCGGCTCCGACTCCAGGGTGGCGCGGTAGTTGTCTTCGACGTTGGGCTTCCAGTTGCCGACCATTTCCTGCAGGTCGCTGACCAGCAGTTGGGTCACGGCGCGCAGGTAGGTACGACGACGCTCGTTATGGCCGCCGGTTGCACCGTCACCGGTCATGTAGTCCGAGGCCGGACGGTTGCCCGCGCCTGGGCCGGTGCCGTTGAGGTCCTGGCCCCAGAGCAGGAATTCGATGGCGTGATAGCCGGTGGCGACGTTCGCTTCGGAGCCGCCCAGCTCATTGAGGCTGGCGAGTTTTTCCGGGGTGATCTCCTTGACGTCGACCTTGTCTTCGCCGACCTGGATTTCGTTGTTGGCGATGATATTGGCGTTGGCGCCCGGGTTGCCCAGTGCGTGTTCATAGGATTTGTCGACGTAGTCGATCAGCCCCTCGTCCAGGGGCCAGGCGTTCACCTGACCTTCCCAGTCGTCGATGATGGTGTTGCCGAAGCGGAACACTTCACTCTGCAGGTAAGGTACGCGTGCGGCGATCCAGGCGGTACGGGCGGCCTTGAGCGTGTCGTCGTTCGGGTTGGCCAAAAAGGTGTCGATAGCGGTCTGCAGGGTTTTCGCGGTGGACTCGGCGTCGCTGTACACCGCAAACACCATGTCGGCGTAATGCGCGACCACGGCCTTGGCGGCCGCCTCGTCGACCTGGCCTGCAGGCGTGGCAGCCGCTGGAGCGGTAGTGCTGGCAGCGGCAGGCGCCTGAGGCGCGGCGGCCTTGTCTTTACCTTCGCCGCAACCGGCGAGAGAAATAGCAATGGCCAGCAGACTGGCGGTGGCCAGGGGCATACGAATCATGGCGAACATCCTGCTTCGGTTGTTGATAGGGCGCGCGCGGGGGCGCAAAAGCTGCGACATAATGCGAAAGATTTGCATTTTGTGTAAAGGCTTATACGCGGGAAATATTTGGTATCGTTCTGCCCGCTCAAAGAATCGCCGCGTTATCGCGTTCCGATTGCTTCAAGTAAGCCGCCAACTCCCGGGCCTGCAGCGGTTTGCTGTAGTGGTAACCCTGGCCTTCATGGCAACCCTCGGAGATGATGTAGGCCTCTTGCTCGGCGGTCTCCACGCCCTCGGCAATCACCTGCATGCCCAGGCTTTTGCCCAGTTGGATAATCGCGCGGACGATGGTCGCATCGTCGTCGTCGTCCAGCAGATCCTGGACGAAGCTCTTGTCGATCTTGATCTTGTCCAGCGGCAGGCTTTTAAGGTAGCTGAGGGATGAGTAACCGGTGCCGAAGTCATCGATGGCGATCAACGCGCCCGAGCGGCGCAGGCTCAACAGGTGCTGGGCGGCGGTGCTGATGTCTTCCATCAGGCCCGTTTCAGTGACTTCCAGTTCCAGGCTGCGCGGCGGCAGGCGGTAGATCTGCATCAGGTTGTTGACCACCCGCGGCAACTCGGTGTGGTGCAGTTGCACCGTGGACAGGTTGACCGCCATGCGCAATTCGGTGAAGCCCAGGTCATGCCATTCGCGCAATTGGCGGCACGCCTGATCCAGTACCCATTCGCCGATGGGAATGATGGTGCCGTTCTGTTCCGCCAACGGGATGAACAGGTCCGGTGGCACCAGGCCGTGTTCCGGGTGCTGCCAGCGAATCAATGCTTCTACACCGACCACGCGGTGGTCGCGATAACTGATCTGCGGTTGATACACCAGGTGAAACTGGTCGCGGCTCAAGGCCTCGCGCAGGTCTTTCTCCAGCTCGCGGCGCCGACGCATTTCGCTGTCGACGCTGGCGATGTAGAACTGATAGCGATTGCGCGAGCGGCTTTTGGCCAGGGTCATGGTCTGTTCGGCTTTTTGCAGCAGTTTCTCCGTGCTGTCGCCGTCTTCCGGGAACAGGGTGATGCCGATGGTGGCGCGCAGGCGAATCTGGTCCTGATCGAGGGCAAACTCCGCTTCCAGGTCATCCAGGATACTTTGCGCCAACTCGGCGGCTTCGTAGGGCTGTTCGATATCGGCTTGCACCAGGGCGAACTGGTCGCCACCCAGGCGGGCGAGCGCGCCCAGGCGACCGCTGTGGGCGCGCAAACGATCGGCCAGGGCCAGCAGCAGTTTGTCGCCATTCTGATAGGTGAACTGCTCGTTGACGCTCTTGAAGTCATCCAGCCCCACGCACAACACCGCTACGCGACGCTGGCGCCGGCCGGCATCGGTCAGGATCCTGTCCAATTGCTCCTGCAACTTCTGGCGGTTCGGCAGGCCGGTAAGAAAATCGTACTGGGCCATGCGCAACAGGCTGGACTCGGCCTCGTGGCGCAGGTGGGTGTTGCGTTCGATGGATTCGAGCAACTGGTTGGCGGTATTTATCCACAGCCCCAACTCGTTGCGCTCATGACCCTTGAGCTGCGGGATCTTGTGCTCGCTGGGCCGGTCCGGGTTGATCGAGGTCAGGTGCTCGATAATGCGCGACAGCGGTTTGGTCAGCAGCCAGTGATACACCAGGTACAGCACCAGCCCCATGGCCAGGGCGCGCAGCACCCCGGAAATAAAGATGATCACTGAACTGACCAGAAAGCCTTCGCCGTAGGTGGCGGTGTCGAGGGTAATACTCAGGTCGCCGTAATACTCGCTGTAGGGGCCCTTGCCCACCAGTGCGGTGGTAAAGGTGCGTTCCTGCCCAAGAATCAGGTCGGTCAACCAGCGGCTGGCGGACGGCTGCAAGGCGCGGCTTTTTTCCGCGAGCATGGTTTCGTTGGGGTGACCGATGGAGGCGACGCGTACGGCGTCATCCTGAAACAGGCCTTCGATCACCTGCATGCCCATTTCGCGGTCCAGGCTGTAGACAGCCTGGGTCGAAGGGTCGCGAAACATGTCGAGGATACGTTGGGCGTCACCGGCTACGGCCTGGCGCGTCTTGTAGGCATCGAAAACGATCTGCGCCACGCTCAGTGCCACGCCCACGATCAATGCCGAGAGCAAGGCAACCCGTAGCAACTTCACCGACAAGCTGTTTTTGAGTTCCAGCTTCAAAGGGGCATTCCTTGTCTCATGCGGGTGGCCTTCAATATGCCATGAGTATTGGCAATCTGGGGAGGGCAGTCAAAGGAACATTGGAGCGGCGGGCGTCTTCAAGCCTGGCCAGAAGCAAAAAACATAAAGACGGCGGATGCGCTCCGCCGTCTGGCTGTTCGATTATTGTGCTGAATGCCAACGGTTGTCTGGCATCAGTGCATTGGTCAGCTGACTGAAAAATCAACCTTTGGCGGCGGTGGCGGCATGTTGTCCTCACCGGGGCGGCTTGGCGCACTTGCGGCGCCCCCCTCATCGCCACCGCCGCCACCCCCACCACCGGCGAGACCTTTCATAAGGCCGCTGATGAGTTGCATCGCCATCTGCCCACCTGCTTGTCCGATTGCTTCCATCTTTTTTCTCCAGAAGAGCGCGAAAGGGTTATTCCTCTCACTCACTGCGTGGCACATTCCTTTCTGCGAGTTCCACGGTTCCAGCTAGCGTGCTGCTTGTGAGCGCCCATGAAAAAGCCCGGCAATCGCCGGGCTTTTTCTACTGCAAGCATTGCTTAGGCAGTGAAGGTTTTACCTTCGAACTGCTCAGCCACGAACTTCCAGTTGACCAGGTTCCAGAACGCTTCCACATACTTGGGGCGCACGTTGCGGTAGTCGATGTAGTAGGCGTGTTCCCAGACATCGCAGGTCAGCAGCGGGGTGTCGCCGTTGGTCAGCGGGTTGCCGGCGCCGATGGTACTGGCCAGGGCCAGGGAACCGTCAGCCTTCTTCACCAGCCAGCCCCAACCGGAACCGAAGGTGCCGATGGACGTCTTGCTGAATTCTTCCTTGAACTTGTCGAACGAACCGAATGCAGCGTTGATGGCTTCAGCCAATGCACCGGTGGGTTGGCCGCCGGCGTTTGGCGCCAGGCAGTTCCAGTAGAAGGTGTGGTTCCAGACCTGAGCGGCGTTGTTGAAGATGCCACCCGACGAAGACTTGACGATTTCTTCCAGGGTCTTGCCTTCGAACTCGGTGCCTGGCACCAGGTTGTTCAGGTTCACGACATAGGTGTTGTGGTGCTTGTCGTGGTGATACTCCAGGGTTTCCTTGGAGATGTGCGGCTGCAGGGCATCGTGTGCGTAGGGCAGCGGCGGCAATTCGAAAGCCATGATGATTCTCCTAATCAGGTCAGTTGCGGTGAGCGCAAGGCCGATCACGGGCGGCCAAACAAGCGCCGGCGAGTCTGTACTCTTTGCGGCGCAAGTTCGGGATCATAGCACCGGGGGTGCGGCAAAACCACGCAACAACTGTGTGGGATAGAGGTTCCAGAGCCTTTTGGAATAAGTTCATGGCGCGCTGATCAATTGGTAGGCCACGCTGAACATCATCACGGCCACCAACAGGTCCAGCAGACGCCAGGTGGCCGGGCGCGCCAGCCAGGGTGCCAGCCACGCCGCGCCGAGCGCCAGGGTGGCGAACCACAGCAGCGATGCGCTGGCGGCACCGGCCACATAGGCACCTGGCTCGGTTTGCTGGGCACCGAGTGAGCCAATCAGCAACACAGTGTCCAGGTACACGTGAGGGTTGAGCAGTGTGACGGCCAAGGCACTCAGCAGCACCGCGCGCAGTGAGCGCACCTTGAGGTTGTCTGCCTGGTCCAGGCTCTGTGTCGAACAGGCCCGGCGCAGCGCGCACGCCCCGTACCAGATCAGGAAAGCCGCTCCACCCCAGCGTGCAACCGCCAGCAGCACCGGGCTTTGCGCCAGCACCGTCGCCAGGCCGAACACCCCGGCAGCCACCAGCAGGGCATCGCACACGACACACAGCGCCGCCACGGGCAGATGGTGTTCACGGCGCAGGCTTTGTGCCAGGACAAAGGCATTCTGGCTACCGATGGCCATGATCAGGCCGAGGGCTACCAACAGCCCGTTCACATAACTCTGCCACATAGGGGTTACTCCGCGTTCGCTGCCAGTTGTTGCAACACCTGCATGGCGCGCTGGGCATCGGCACGGCCGACGAACAGGTGATCGTGGTAATAGCCGGCAATCACGTTGCAACTGATACCGGCCTGGCCCAGCGCACTGGCGAAGGCGGCGGTCAGGCCCACGGCTTCGAGCGCCGAGTGCACATTCAAGGTGATCCACGCGGCGACGTAGTCAAAGGCCAGCCCGGCCTGTTGCGCCTGCTGGCGTTCGAGTATCAGGGTCAGGCCTTCCTGCTCGCGCACGCTGGCGATCACTTCGCAACCGGCAGGGATACGATGATCGGGCAGGGTGCAGAATACGTAGTCACCCTCATTGAGGTGGGGGCTCATGCTGCGCAGCAGGGTTGCCAGGGCGGTTTCGCCAGCCATGGGAGGTTCCTTTATAAAGAGTTGCGATGCTGGCTATTCTCAGGGTGCAGGCTGTATAAGAAAAACCAATATTGCTGATCGCTCATTAGGAAAACTGATGTTCGACTATAAATTGCTTTCCGCTTTGGCCGCCGTGGTGGAACAGGCCGGCTTCGAGCGTGGCGCACAGGTGCTCGGGCTGTCGCAGTCGGCTGTGTCCCAGCGCATCAAGTTGCTGGAGGCACGCGTCGGCCAGCCGGTATTGGTACGGGCGACGCCGCCGACCCCCACCGATATTGGCCGACGCTTGCTCAACCATGTGCAACAGGTGCGTCTGCTGGAGCGCGACCTGCAAAGCCAGGTGCCGGCGTTGGACGAAGAGGGCATGCCCGAGCGCTTGCGCATTGCGCTGAATGCCGACAGCCTCGCCACCTGGTGGGCGTTGGCGGTCAGCGATTTCTGCGGCGAACAGCACCTGCTGCTGGACCTGGTGGTGGAAGACCAGACCGTGGGCCTCAAACGCATGCGTGCCGGTGAAGTGGCAGCCTGTATCTGCGCCAGCGAGCGTCCGGTTGCCGGCGCCCGCAGCCTGGCACTTGGCGCCATGCGTTACCGCGCATTCGCCAGCCCCGCGTTTATCGCGCGGCACTTCCCGGCCGGGGTACAGGCCGACCAATTGGCCGGTACGCCGGCGCTGGTGTTCGGGCCGGATGATTTCCTGCAACACCGTTACCTGGCTTCTCTCGGGGTAACCGGCGGTTTCGAGCATCATTTATGCCCGTCATCCGAAGGCTTCATCCGCCTGATGGAAGCCGGCCTCGGCTGGGGCCTGGTGCCTGAATTGCAGGTGCGCGACCCGCTGGAAAAAGGCCTGCTGGTCGAATTACTGCCAGATAAGCCCATCGATGTGCCGCTGTACTGGCATCATTGGCGCAGTGGCGGGCGCCTGTTGGGCCTGTTGACCGAGCATCTGGCCCGGGTCTGTGGGCAATGGTTGGTGCCCTGTCAGCAGTGACAAGCGTCAAGCTGCAAGCGGCAAGAGAACAGCTTGCGCCCGTATTTAACTTGCAGCTTATAGCTTGAGGCTTGCAGCTGTATCTGTAGGAGACACCATGAAAATTCTGGTCACCGGCGCAAGCGGCTTCATCGGCGGGCGCTTTGCGCGTTTCGCCCTGGAGCAGGGCCTGGACGTGCGGGTCAACGGACGACGGGCCGAGGGTGTCGAACATCTGGTACGACGTGGTGCCGAGTTTATCCAGGGTGATCTGAACGATGCCGACCTGGTGCGCAACCTGTGCCGTGACGTCGAGGCCGTGGTGCACTGTGCCGGTGCGGTCGGGCTGTGGGGCAAGTATCAGGATTTCCATCAAGGCAATGTGCTGGTCACCGAGAACGTCGTCGAAGCGTGCCTCAAGCAGCGGGTCGGGCGGTTGGTGCATCTGTCGTCGCCTTCCATCTATTTCGATGGGCGCGACCACCTGGGGCTGACCGAAGAGCAGGTGCCCAAGCGCTTCAAGCATCCCTATGCCGCGACCAAATACCTGGCGGAGCAGAAGGTGTTCGGCGCCCAGGAATTCGGTCTGCAAGTACTGGCCCTGCGCCCGCGTTTCGTCACCGGCGCCGGTGACATGAGCATCTTCCCGCGTCTGTTGAAGATGCAGCGCAAGAACCGCCTGGCCATCGTGGGTGACGGCCTTAACAAGGTCGACTTCACCAGCGTGCACAACCTCAACGAGGCGTTGCTCAGCAGCTTGCTGGCTCCCGGTTCTGCACTGGGCAGGGCCTACAACATCAGCAACGGCACGCCAGTGCCGGTGTGGGACGTGGTCAACTATGTGATGCGACAAATGGACCTGCCGCAGGTGACTCGCTACCGATCCTATGGCTTGTCCTACAGTGCGGCGGCCTTGAACGAAGCGTTCTGTGCGCTCTGGCCGGGGCGGCCCGAGCCGTCGTTGACGCGCCTGGGCATGCAGGTGATGAACAAGGATTTCACCCTCGACATCAGCCGGGCGCGGCATTATCTCGATTACGAGCCCAAGGTCAGCCTGTGGAGCGCCCTCGACGAGTTCTGCCTGTGGTGGAAGGCCCAGGCGCCGGGCCACCCATAAGCTCACAACCCGCAACACATCGGGAACCGAAGGGCGGACCTCATGTCGACCCATGCGCCGGGAGCACGGTTTATACTCCCGCCGCTCGGCTTCCCAGCTAGCCATCTTATTGATTCAGGGTAGATTCATGCGTAACGATGCTAAAGACGATTTCGACAACGTTCCCAGCCTGCGGGCAGACCCGGGGGACGATGATGATTTCGTGCCGACTGCCTCCACTTCGGTGCGCTCGCGCACCACGCCCGTGGTCCAGGTTAAAAGGGCCAGTACCGGCCCGTTGTGGGCGATGGTCGGCGCGTTGCTGATCGCCTTTGCCGGCCTTGCCTGGTGGAGCTTCCAGCAGATTTCCCTGATGGGCCAGCAATTGGTCGCCACCCAGGAAAGCTTTGCGCGTATCAGCGAAGAAGCGGCGGGGCGCCTGCAGGATATTTCCGGCAAGGTCGTGGCCAGCGAGGCCAATGTGAACAACGGCAGCGAAGCCCTGAAAGTGCAGATCAAGCAGCTGGAAACCCAGTTGCTTGAGCAGGGCAAGCAACAAGTGGGCGTAGCCGGCCAGGCCACCGAGCTGGACCAGCGTCTGGCACAGATGAGCGCCAGCACCACCGAACTGACGAATGCGAATGCCAGCTTACAGGGCCAGGTCCAGGCCCTGACCGATGCCGTCGCCACGCTCAAGGCGGCACAGGGCGAGATCAAGGACCTGGCCACTGATGTGGCGGCCTTGAAGAAACAAGGCAATCCGACTGCCGCCATCGCCCGACTCGAGCAGGACCTGCTGGTGCTCAAGAGTGCGCAGGAAAACCAGCCCGCCACCACGGATGCGCCGACCAATAAGGAGTTCGACGTATTCCGCATCCAGACCACGCGCAATATCACGACGTTGCAGAGCCAGGTGCAGAATCTGAACCAGCGCCTCAATGCGCCGGCGACGGCTACACCGCTGGGTCAATGATCTGAGCTATGGGCTGTGAACGAGATCCAAATGTGGGAGGGGGCTTGCCCCCGAAAGCGGTAAGTCAGTCAATATTGTGGTGACTGAAACACCGTAATCGGGGGCAAGCCCCCTCCCACATTTGAACCTGTATCACTCAGGGAAATCGCGGTTGCTCGCAGCTTTGTCACCGCCCGGTGACATTTCTTGTCCCCTTCGTTACTTGCCACTCCCACGCCCTTGTTTAGACTCCGGTCACCCCACAAAAAACAACAAGGGCCCCCCATGACCACGCAACCGCTGCCTGCCAGCAGCTGGCTGAACGCACCTGCCCATCACGCCTGGCTCGCGGCCGAAGGCCAGCGCCTTTTGACCTTTGCCAAGGCTTCGCGCTTGCCGGACGGCTTCGGCAATCTGGATGACAAGGGCCAATTGCCGGCCGACGCGCGCGCCGAAACCATGAACACCGCCCGCATGACTCACAGCTTCGCCATGGCCCACGCCATGGGTTTGCCTGGCTACGCTGATTGGGTGGCGCACGGTGTGGCGGCCCTGAGCGGCCCGTTGCACGATAGCGAACACGGTGGCTGGTTCGCCGCGCCTGATGCCCTCGATGGCAATACCGGCAAGGCCGCTTACCTGCACGCCTTCGTGGCCCTGGCCGCGAGCTCTGCCGTGGTGGCTGGTGTACCCGGCGCGCAAAGCCTGTTGAACGATGCGGTGCATATCATCGACCAGTTCTTCTGGAGTGAGGAGGAGGGCGCGATGCTCGAATCCTTCGCCCGGGACTGGAGTGGCGTCGAAGCCTATCGCGGTGCCAACAGCAACATGCACGCCACCGAAGCGTTCCTCGCCCTCGCCGATGTCACGGGCGACACACGCTGGCTGGATCGCGCATTGCGTATCGTCGAACGTGTCATCCATGCCCACGCCGCGGGTAACCGCTTCATGGTGATCGAGCACTTCGACGCCCAGTGGAATCCGTTGCTCGGTTACAACGAAGACAACCCGGCCGACGGTTTCCGTCCCTATGGCATCACCCCCGGCCATGGCTTCGAATGGGCACGGCTGGTACTGCACCTGGAAGCGGCGCGCGAGCAGGCCGGGTTGGTCACACCGGACTGGTTGGTGACCGATGCCCAAGGGCTGTTTGCCAGTGCCTGTGACTATGCCTGGGCCGTGGATGGCGCGCCGGGCATTGTCTACACCCTGGACTGGAACCAGCGCCCGGTTGTTCGCGAACGCCTGCACTGGACCCATGCCGAAGCCAGCGCCGCTGCCCAGGCGCTGCTCAAGCGCACCGGCCAGTTGCATTACGAAACCTGGTATCGGCGGTTCTGGGAGTTCTGCGAAACCCACTTCATCGACCGACGCCACGGCAGTTGGCACCACGAACTCAGCCCGCATAACCAACCCAGCAACAGGATCTGGGGTGGCAAGCCGGACCTGTACCATGCGTGGCAAGCCGTGTTGCTGCCTGCGTTACCCTTGGCACCCAGCCTGGCCAGCGCATTGGGCAGCGGACGTTATGTCACCAGCTGGTGACATTTGTGCGTCCCTTTGTTACCTGCGTCGGGAAAATCCCTGTTTAAACTCCGTGCAGCGCAAGCTCTAGACTTGCATGCATAACAACAAGAAAAGGTACTCAGATGAACGCGATTAATCGCCTCGCCGTTGCTATTTCCATTGCCTCGTTGTTTCCCCTCAGTGCATTTGCCGCCGACTCCAAAGGTACGGTTGAAGTGGTGCATTGGTGGACCTCGGGCGGTGAAAAAGCGGCTGTGGATGTGCTGAAGGCCCAAGTTGAGAAAGACGGCTTCACCTGGAAAGACGGTGCGGTCGCAGGTGGCGGTGGCGCCACTGCCATGACCGTACTGAAAAGCCGCGCGGTTGCCGGCAATCCGCCAGGTGTTGCCCAGATCAAAGGCCCCGACATCCAGGAATGGGCGTCCACCGGCCTGCTCGACACCGACGTGCTCAAAGACGTCGCCAAAGAAGAAAAATGGGACTCACTGCTCGACAAGAAAGTCTCCGACACCGTGAAGTACGACGGTGACTACGTGGCCGTTCCGGTCAACATCCATCGCGTGAACTGGCTGTGGATCAACCCGGAAGTCTTCAAGAAAGCCGGCATCACCAAGAACCCGACCACCCTCGAAGAATTCTATGCCGCCGGCGACAAGCTGAAAGCGGCGGGTTTCATCGCGCTCGCTCACGGCGGCCAGCCTTGGCAGGACAGCACCGTGTTCGAAGCGGTGGTGCTCTCGGTGATGGGGGCCGATGGCTACAAGAAAGCCCTGGTCGACCTGGATAACGCTGCGCTGACCGGCCCGGAAATGGTCAAGTCGCTGACTGAGCTGAAAAAGGTCGCGACCTATATGGACGTTGACGGCAAAGGTCAGGACTGGAACCTGGAGGCCGGTAAAGTCATCAACGGCAAGGCCGGCATGCAGATCATGGGTGACTGGGCCAAGTCCGAATGGACCGCCGCCAAGAAAGTCGCTGGCAAGGACTACGAATGCGTAGCCTTCCCGGGCACCGACAAGGCCTTCACCTACAACATCGACTCCCTGGCGGTGTTCAAGCAGAAAGACAAAGGCACCGCTGCCGGTCAGCAGGACATTGCCAAGGTCGTGCTGGGTGAAAACTTCCAGAAAGTCTTCAGCATCAACAAGGGCTCGATCCCGGTTCGTACCGACATGCTCAATGAAATGGACAAGCTCGGCTTCGACTCCTGCGCCCAGACCGCCGCCAAGGACTTCCTGGCCGACGCCAAGACCGGTGGCCTGCAGCCAAGCATGGCGCACAACATGGCCACCACCCTGGCGGTGCAAGGTGCGTTCTTTGACGTGGTGACCAACTACATCAACGACCCGAAAGCCGACCCGGCCGACACCGCCAAGAAGTTGGGCGCTGCGATCAAATCGGCCAAATAAGCTGCAAGCTGCAAGCTGCAAGCTGCAAGCTACAAGCTGCAAGCGGGCGCGGTTGTCTTGACGCTTGCAGCTTGCAGCTGCCCTCAGTCTTTTATTGGATTTTCCCATGAGTTCTGTTGCTGTGTTCAGCAAGGCCTCGCCGTTCGATGCACTGCAGCGCTGGCTCCCCAAACTGGTGCTGGCGCCGAGCATGTTCATCGTGCTGGTGGGCTTTTACGGCTACATCCTGTGGACGTTCGTGCTGTCGTTCACCACCTCCACGTTCCTGCCCAGCTACAAGTGGGCGGGCCTGGCTCAATACGAACGGTTGTTCGACAACGACCGTTGGTGGGTGGCGAGCAAGAACCTGGCAATGTTCGGCGGCATGTTCATCGGTATCACCTTGGTGATCGGCGTGACGCTGGCGATTTTCCTCGACCAGAAAATCCGCCGCGAAGGTTTCATTCGCACGATCTACCTGTACCCGATGGCGCTCTCGATGATCGTCACCGGTACCGCGTGGAAATGGCTGCTCAACCCGGGCATGGGCCTGGACAAATTATTGCGCGACTGGGGCTGGGAAGGCTTCCGTCTCGACTGGCTGATCGACCCCGACCGCGTGGTGTACTGCCTGGTGATCGCCGCTGTGTGGCAAGCCTCGGGCTTTATCATGGCGATGTTCCTCGCCGGCTTGCGCGGTGTTGATCAGTCGATCATCCGCGCCGCACAGATCGACGGCGCGAGCCTGCCGCGCATCTACTGGAGCGTGGTGCTGCCAAGCCTGCGCCCGGTGTTCTTCAGTGCGGTGATGATCCTGGCGCACATTGCGATCAAGAGCTTCGACCTGGTGGCGGCGATGACGGCCGGCGGCCCGGGCTATTCGTCCGACCTGCCCGCAATGTTCATGTACTCGTTCACCTTCAGCCGCGGCCAGATGGGCATGGGCTCGGCCAGTGCAATCCTGATGCTCGGTGCGATCCTCGCGATCATTGTGCCGTACCTGTATTCCGAGCTGAGGACCAAGCGTAATGACTAGTCTCGCCGCTAAACCTGCCATCAGCCTGAGTCGTATCGCGATCTACGCGGTGCTGATCCTCGCGGTGCTGCTGTACCTGGTGCCGCTGGTGGTGATGCTGCTCACCAGTTTCAAAACCCCGGAAGACATCAGCACCGGCAACCTGCTGAGCTGGCCGACCGTGGTCAGCGGCATCGGCTGGGTCAAGGCCTGGGACACCGTGGACGGCTACTTCTGGAACTCGATCAAGATCACCGTGCCGGCTGTGCTGATCTCCACGGCCATCGGCGCGTTGAACGGCTACGTGCTGTCGTTCTGGCGCTTCCGTGGTTCGCAGCTGTTCTTCGGCCTGTTGCTGTTCGGCTGCTTCCTGCCGTTCCAGACGGTGCTGCTGCCGGCCTCGTTTACCCTCGGCAAGATGGGCCTGGCCAGTACCACCACCGGCCTCGTGTTTGTGCATGTGGTCTACGGCCTGGCGTTCACCACACTGTTCTTCCGTAACTACTACGTGAGCATTCCGGATGCGCTGATCAAGGCGGCCCGCCTGGACGGCGCCGGGTTCTTCACCATCTTCCGTCAGATCATTCTGCCGATGTCGACGCCGATCATCATGGTCTGCCTGATCTGGCAGTTCACCCAGATCTGGAACGACTTCCTGTTCGGTGTGGTGTTCTCCAGCGGCGACTCCCAGCCCATCACGGTGGCGCTGAACAACCTGGTCAACACCAGCACCGGGGCCAAGGAATATAACGTGGATATGGCGGCGGCGATGATCGCCGGCCTGCCGACCCTGCTGGTCTATGTGATCGCAGGCAAGTATTTCGTGCGCGGCCTTACGGCCGGCGCGGTCAAGGGGTAATCATGGCTACGCTTGAACTTCGCAATGTAAACAAGACCTATGGCGCCGGCCTGCCCGACACCTTGAAGAACATCGAACTGTCGATCAAGGAAGGCGAGTTCCTGATCCTGGTCGGCCCTTCGGGTTGCGGCAAGTCCACCTTGATGAACTGCATCGCCGGCCTTGAGACCATCTCCGGCGGCGCGATCATGATCGGTGATCAGGATGTGAGCGGCATGAGCCCCAAGGACCGTGACATCGCCATGGTGTTTCAGTCCTACGCGCTGTACCCGACCATGAGCGTGCGCGAGAACATCGAGTTCGGCCTGAAGATTCGCAAGATGCCCCAGGCTGACATCGACGCCGAAGTGGCGCGCGTGGCCAAGCTGCTGCAGATCGAGCACCTGCTCAACCGCAAGCCTGGCCAGCTGTCCGGCGGCCAGCAACAGCGCGTGGCCATGGGCCGGGCGCTGGCGCGTCGGCCGAAGATCTACCTGTTCGACGAGCCGCTGTCGAACCTCGACGCCAAGCTGCGCGTCGAGATGCGCACCGAAATGAAGCTGATGCACCAGCGCCTGAAAACCACCACCGTCTACGTGACCCACGACCAGATCGAAGCAATGACCCTGGGCGACAAAGTGGCGGTGATGAAGGACGGGATCATCCAGCAATTCGGCACGCCGAAAGAAATTTACAACGACCCTGCCAACCTATTTGTGGCAAGCTTTATCGGTTCACCACCGATGAACTTCGTTCCCATGCGCCTAAAACGCCAGGACGGTGGTCTGGTGGCAGTGCTCGACAGCGGCCAGGCCCGTTGCGAGCTGGCGCTGGGCATGAACGACGCAGGTCTGGAAGACCGCGACGTGATCCTGGGCCTGCGGCCGGAGCAGATCGTGCTGGCGGCGGGCGAGGGCAACGGCGCGTCGAGCATTCGTGCCGAAGTCCAGGTGACCGAGCCGACCGGCCCGGACACCCTGGTGTTCGTGCAGCTCAACGACACCAAGGTCTGCTGCCGTTTGGCGCCGGACGTGGCACCGCAGGTAGGCGAGACCCTGACCCTGCAATTCGACCCGGCCAAGGTGTTGCTGTTCGACGCCAAGACCGGTGAGCGATTGGGCACCGCCGCTGCATCGCCGGCACAGGGGCATGCCGGCAACGTAACCCGCTTCAAGGGCCGTTAAGCAACATAACTGATTGTTTTAATTAAAAAATGTAACCCGCGTTAGATAAAAACAGTTTAATAACAATAAAGACGAGGATGTAGGGATGAAAAAGCAACACAACAACACTCGGCTGTTCTGCCAACTGTCAGCAGCAGCAGCCCTTGTATTGTCCGCCAATGCGATGGCGGCCGATGCGTTCAGCGCCGATTCCAAGTGGATGACCGGCGATTGGGGCGGCGAGCGTACCAAGCTGATCGAGCAAGGTATCGACATCAAGGCCGATTACGTAGGGGAAATGGGCTACAACGCCCACGGTGGCTACAACGACGACAAGACCGGTCGTTACTCCGACCAGTTCGGTCTGGGCGTGGCACTGGACCTGCAAAAGCTGTGGGGCTGGGATAACACCCAGGCCAAGATCCAGTTTACCAACCGTAATGGCCAGAACATCTCCAATGACCGTATTGGCGACCCGCGTGCTGGCACCTTGAGCTCGTCGCAGGAAGTGTATGGCCGTGGCCACATGGTGCGCCTGACCCAGTTCTGGGTTCAGCACCAGATGTTCGACAACAAACTCGACGTGAAACTCGGCTACTTCGGTGAAGGCGAAGACTTCAACACCTTCCCGTGCGACTTCCAGAACCTGTCGTTCTGTGGCTCCCAGGTCGGTAACTACGTAAACACCTGGTACAACTGGCCGGTCGCCCAGGCCGCCATCCGCGTGAAGTACAACATCACGCCTGAGCTGTATGCGCAAATCGGCGCCTATAACCAGAACCCATCGCAACTGGAGCACGGCAACGGCTTCAAACTCAGCGGCAGTGGTACCAAAGGCACCGTGATTCCGGTGGAATTGGTCTGGTCGCCGAAGGTCAACAACCTGCCGGGCGAATACCGCGTGGGTTACTACAAAAGCGCGGCCGATGCTCCGGATGTACGTGAAGACGTCAACGGCAACGATGCGGTCCTCACTGGCGCAAACTTGCGTACCCGCAGCAGCAAAAAAGGCTACTGGTTCGTTGCCCAACAGCAACTCACCACCCACAACGGCGACGCTTCGCGCGGCTTGAACATCGCGGCCAACGCGACCTTCCACGACAAGGAAACCAACCTGGTCGACAACTACCAGTCGTTGATGCTGGTGTACAAGGGCCCATTCGACGCACGTCCAAAAGATGACGTCGGCATTGGCGTCGCTCGCCTGCACGTCAACGATGACGTGAAGAAGAACTCGCAGCTGCTCAATGCCGCCAATGGCATCAGCGACTACGACAATCCGCTGTACACGCCGATTCGCGAGACCGAGTACAACGTCGAGCTGAACTACGGTTTCCACGTCACCAACTGGCTGACCGTGCGTCCTAACCTGCAATACGTTGTCCAGCCAGGTGGCGTGGACAAAGTCGACAACGCGCTGGTAGCGGGCCTGAAGATTCAGTCTACGTTCTAACGCTGTTGCGATAAGCTCCTTCTCTCTGTGCGCATTTTGCGGGTAGCCATGGCTATCCGCTTTTTTTTGAGTGGCACCGTGATATTCAGGACCTGTGCACATGCATGAGCAACCGCTGCAACGCTTTTTCAAGTCCCTGCGCGAGCGTCCGGTGTTCGCCTGGGAGCGCTTTCAGATGCGCGATGTGTTGGTGATCGACCACCCGCTGTGCCAGGCGGTATTCAGTCGCCAAGGCGCGCAATTGCTGCACTTTCAGCCCACCGGCCAGAAACCCTGGCTGTGGTGTGCGGCCAAATGGCCGCAAGTCGGCGCGATCCGCGGCGGCGTGCCGGTATGCTGGCCCTGGTATGGCCGTCACCCCAGCGAAAACGCGTGGCCGTCCCACGGCTGGGCGCGCTTGATCGACTGGAAACTGCTCGACAGCAGTACCGATGACGAGGGCGTGCGTCTGCATTGGCAGTTGCAGTTGTGTGACTGGCAGGTGGACCTGCACGCGCAGTTGGGCGACACCCTGGAACTGCGCCTGAGCACTGAGCATCAGGACGAGCTGCCGTGCCAGTTGAGCCATGCGTTGCACGCTTATTGGCGTATCGGTCACGTTGACGAGGTAGCGCTGTCTGGGCTTGACGGCGCGCAGGGTTATGACCAGCTCAATCGTCAGGTTTGCCAGCAGGAAGGCGAGTTGCGGGTCGATGGTGGGTGCCAGCGGGTGTTCCAGCATGAGGGCGAATTGCAGCTCAAGGACCATGCCTGGCAGCGTGAACTGTGCATCGATACCGGCGACAGCGCCGACACGGTGGTGTGGCATCCGGGCAGCCGGCCGTTGCTGGGTGTCAGTTTCAATGAGGCATCGGGGTTTGTGTGTGTGGAGTCGGCGATGGCCGGTGCGAGCCTGGCGCCGGGGGAGCGGGCGCATTTGAGCTTGCAGGCCAGGGCTGGGGCCTAGTTGTGTGGCTGATGGCCTCATCGGGGGCAAGCCCCCTCCCACTTTTGAATGGGTTCACAAATCAAAATGTGGGAGGGGGCTTGCCCCCGATGAGGCCGTTGAAGCCCACACACCTACCGGCTTAGTTGAACTCATCCCCCACCGGATACCGGCTGTCATTCAAGCTCTCTTTGATCTTGCGCAAGTGTGGCTGGAAATCCACGCCACGGCGCAATGTCATGCCGGTCGCCAGCACATCCAGGACCGTCAGCTGAATGATCCGCGACGTCATCGGCATGTAGATATCGGTGTCTTCCGGCAGCGGAATGTTCAGGCTCACGGTACTGGCCTTGGCCAGCGGTGAGTTCTCGGCCGTCACCCCCAGCACCGACGCGCCGTTTTCCCGCGCGATACGCGCCACTTCCACCAACTCACGGGTACGCCCGGTGTAGGAAATGATCACGAACAACTCACCGGTGTGGGCGACCGAGGCGATCATGCGTTGCATCAGCACGTCGGCGTGGGCGGTCACCGCCAGGTTGAAACGGAAGAATTTGTGCAGCGCGTCCATCGCCACCGGCGCCGAGGCGCCCAGGCCGAAAAAGTGGATCTGCCGCGCCTGGATCAACAAATCCACGGCCTTGCTGATCAGGGCCGGGTCCAGGGCCTGGCAGGCGCTGTCCAGGGATGCAATGGCGCTGCCAAAGATCTTCTGGGTGTAGGCCTCGGGGTTATCATCGGCTTCCACGGCGCGGCTGACATACGCTGCGCCACTGGCCAGACTTTGCGCCAGCTGCAATTTAAGTTCAGGGTAGCCGCTGACACCGAACGAACGGCAGAAACGGTTGACCGTCGGTTCACTGACCGAGGCGGCCTGGGCAAGGGCGGCGATCGAGAAGCGGGTGGCCTGCTGCGGGTTGAGCAGGATGACCTCGGCGACTTTTTTCTCGGCCTTGTTCAATTCTTCGAGGCGGTTCCGGATCTGTTCCAGAAGATTTCGCACGCGGTCCATTCAGTCTTTCCTTCGGGCGACGATGCAAATAAAAAGGCGGTAACCAATCGATGAGTGGCATTTCGCGGTGGCCTATCCTACTGAGGGTAGCCGAACACCACCACTCGCAATGCGTATTTGCGGAAAATGTTGTGGTTATTACTACATTTTTCCTTGAGTGATGCCTTGAAAAAAGGTATTTGTAGCTTAACTTGATAAAAGAACAAACATCATGCCTTCGATAACCGTAGAACCCTGCACCTTTGCCCTGTTTGGCGCCTTGGGTGATCTGGCGCTGCGCAAGTTATTTCCTGCCCTCTATCAACTCGATGGTGCCGGCCTGCTGCACGATGACACACGTATCCTGGCCCTGGCCCGCGAAGCCGGGTCCGAGCAGCAGCACCTGGCCCATATCGAAAAAGAACTGCGCAAATACGTCGGCAAGGAACTCGACGAAGCCGTGGCCCAGCGTTTCCTGGCGCGCCTGGCTTATGTGCATGTCGACTTCATGAAGGCCGACGACTACGTCGGCCTTGCCGAGAAGGTCGGTGGCGAACAGCGTCTGATCGCCTACTTCGCCACTCCGGCCGCCGTGTATGGCGCGATCTGTGAGAACCTGTCCAAGGTCGGCCTGGCGGAAAACACCCGCGTGGTGCTGGAAAAACCGATTGGTTCGGACCTGGAATCCTCGCGCAAGGTCAACGACGCCGTGGCGCAGTTTTTCCCGGAAAATCGCACCTATCGCATTGACCACTACCTGGGCAAAGAGACGGTGCAGAACCTGATCGCCCTGCGTTTCGCCAACAGCCTGTTCGAAACCCAGTGGAACCAGAACTACATTTCCCACGTGGAAATCACCGTGGCCGAGCAGGTCGGCATCGAAGGCCGTTGGGGCTACTTCGACAAGGCCGGCCAACTGCGCGACATGATCCAGAACCACCTGCTGCAGTTGCTGTGCCTGATCGCCATGGACCCGCCGGCCGACCTGTCCGCCGACAGCATCCGTGACGAGAAGGTCAAGGTGCTCAAGGCCCTGGCGCCGATCAGCCCGGAAGGCCTGACCACCCAGGTGGTGCGCGGCCAGTACATCGCCGGCTACAGCGCCGGTAAAGCCGTGCCGGGCTACCTGGAAGAAGAGAACTCCAACACCCAGAGCGACACCGAGACCTTTGTTGCCCTGCGCGCCGATATCCGTAACTGGCGTTGGGCCGGGGTGCCGTTCTATCTGCGTACCGGCAAGCGCATGCCGCAAAAGCTGTCGCAGATTGTCATCCACTTCAAGGAACCGTCCCACTATATTTTCGCCCCCGAGCAGCGCTTGCAGATCAGCAACAAGCTGATCATCCGCCTGCAGCCGGACGAAGGTATTTCCTTGCGCGTGATGACCAAGGAGCAGGGCCTGGACAAGGGCATGCAACTGCGCAGCGGTCCGCTGCAACTGAATTTTTCCGACACTTATCGCAGCGCACGCATCCCCGATGCCTACGAGCGCTTGCTGTTGGAAGTGATGCGCGGCAATCAGAACCTGTTTGTTCGCAAAGATGAAATCGAAGCCGCGTGGAAGTGGTGTGACCAGTTGATCGCCGGGTGGAAGAAATCCGGCGATGCGCCCAAGCCGTACGCGGCGGGTTCCTGGGGGCCGATGAGCTCGATTGCACTGATCACGCGGGATGGGAGGTCGTGGTATGGCGATATCTGAATTGAAACTGCCTCAGGGCGTCACTGCCCATGAGTACCGCACGCCCGTGCTGTTGGCGGACGGTCTGGCCAATGACGTGGCCGAACAATTGCGCACGGCCATCAGCGCCCGTGGTGAGGCGACGTTGGTCGTGTCCGGTGGCCGCAGCCCCGTGGCGTTCTTCCAGAACCTGCCCAGGCAGGTCCTGGACTGGTCCAAGGTCACCATCACCCTGGCCGATGAGCGCTGGGTGCCAGTGGAGCACGCCGACAGCAATGCCGGCTTGCTCAAGCAGCACCTGTTGCAAGGCCCGGCGGCCGAGGCCAGGTTTCTCAGCCTGTACAGCGCTGCCGCCAACCTCGAAGACGCCGCCGAGCAGGCCGATCGCCTGCTGGCCGAGTTGCCGGCCATCGATGTGCTGGTGCTGGGCATGGGCGATGACGGCCACACCGCATCGCTGTTTCCCAACAGCCCGAACCTTGCCCAAGCCTTGCAGGCCGACGGTACCCGCCGTTGCTGGCCGATGCTGGCGCCGACCGTGCCGCACCAGCGCCTGACCCTGAGTCGCGCATTGCTGGCGACGGCCCAGTACACCGTGCTGTCGATTTCCGGCAGCTCGAAATTGACCACCTTGAGCGCCGCGCTGGCGGGTGACGACGTCGCCGCCATGCCGATTCGCGCGTTTTTGCAACCTACATTAGAGATTTACTGGTGCCCATGAGCCAAGGATCAGCCGCTATGAAAAGCCCTCAACCGACCGTGTCCATGGCGGATAAAGTTGCCCTGATCGACAGCCTCTGCGCCAAGGCGCGGATCCTGCCGGTGATCACCATCGCCCGCGAACAGGACATCCTGCCGCTGGCCGATGCCCTGGCAGCCGGTGGCCTGACCGCATTGGAAGTGACCCTGCGTTCCGAGTTCGGCCTCAAGGCCATTCAGGTGCTGCGCGAGCAGCGCCCTGAACTGTGCACCGGTGCTGGCACTGTGCTGGACCGTCATATGCTCGAAGCGGCCGAAGTGGCCGGCTCGCAATTTATCGTCACCCCCGGCATCACCCGCGACCTGCTGGAAGCCTCGGTGCACAGCCCGATCCCGCTGCTGCCCGGCATCAGCAATGCCTCCGGCATCATGGAAGGCTATGGCCTGGGTTATCGCCGCTTCAAGCTGTTCCCGGCCGAGGTCAGCGGCGGTGTGGCTGCGATCAAGGCCTTGGGTGGCCCGTTCGGTGAAGTGAAATTCTGCCCGACCGGTGGCGTCGGCCCGGCTAACATCAAAAGCTACATGGCGTTGAAAAACGTGATGTGCGTGGGCGGTAGCTGGATGCTTGATCCTGAGTGGGTCAGGAACGGCGACTGGGCACGCATCCAGGAAGTCACCGCCGAGGCGCTGGCGCTGCTGGATTGATCTGATTTATCGAATCGTTGTTGCTGTGCTTAACGGCATTTTTGCGGTGCACTTGGTCGGTGTACCGCTTTTTTTTGTCTGTAGAAATCAAGATCACCACAAAACCAATGTGGGAGGGGGCTTGCCCCCGATGGCGGTGTATCAGTCACCCAGTGTATTGACTGAACCACTGCTATCGGGGGCAAGCCCCCTCCCACATTTTAATCTGCGTTTAGTTGGGTAATTGCGTGGACCAACCTATCGATGTCCGCAGCGGTAGTCACCAACCCCGGCGTCACACGAATACAGGTGCCAAACGCCGCCCCTGAGCGGGTCGTGGTGAACACGTCATACTCCTTGAGCAATCTGTCGACCATCACCTGCTGATCGCGCCCAATGAACTTGAACGCAGTAATCGCGCAATACAGCCTCGGGTCATCCGGCGTCAGCACCTCAATCCCCGGCAACCCGCGCACCTGGCTCACCCACAGGTCCCGCAGATAGTTGACCCGTGCACCTTTGGCCGCCGCGCCACCCAGTTGCCGATGCTCTTCAAGCACCATTGGCAAGCTCATCAACGCCGGAAAGTTCGGTGTGCTGTAGGACGTACGTGCCCGCACATCCGTGGCGGGGTAGTGGAATTCGCCCATGTCCGGGTCGATATCCGGCAGGCGTTCGGGGGCAATGTAGAGAAAGCCCAGGGTCAGCGGCGCGCCGATCCATTTGTGCAGGTTGAAACCGGCGAACTGAATACCCAGTTCGGCAAGGTTGAAATCGATCTGGCCCAGGGCGTGGGCACCGTCGAGGATCACGTCGACCCCTTGTTCACGCGCGGCCCTGGCAATCGCCGCCACCGGCATGACCAGGCCGGTACGGTGGGTGACATGGGTCAGCGCCATCAACTTCAGGCGCGGGTATTGATTGAAGGTATCGCGATAAGTCTGCAACAGGCTGTCGAAACTGGCCGGGTATGTATGGGCGATTTCGATCACTTCGACACCGCGCACACCGGCCAGCCAGCGCATCGCACCCTTGACCGTGTCGTACTCCAGATCACTGATCAGCACCTGATCGCCCGGTTGCAGGCGGTTGTAGTTGCGGATCAGCGACTGCAAGGCTTCGGTGGCGTTGCGGGTGAAGGCCACCGAGTCGGGGTCTGCATTGATCAACGCGGCCAGTTGGCGGCGAGTCTCGATATTTTCCCCTTGTTCGAAGCGCTGGCGCACATACACCGAGTTGCTCCGGTTGATAAACGCTACGTGTTCCAGGTACTGCGCCTGGACTGCACGGCTCATGCGCCCAAAGTAGCCGTTTTCCAGATTGATCGGGCCCGGCTCCAGTTCGTAGCGCTGGGCGATGGCCTGCCAGTGAGGTTCGTTGTTCGCATTCCTTGGCATGGCGTGGCTCTCGGTTAATTAGTGGCGAGGGGCGGGTTTACCGTGTTTGACGCGCAACGGTTCGAGCAATTCGGCCAGGCCGTTGTGGTCGATTTCCTGCATCAGTGCGAGCAAGCCGCCCAGTTCTCCGTGGGGAAATCCCTCGCGAGCGAACCAGTTCAGATAAGGGCCGGGCAGGTCGGCGATGATCCGGCCTTTGTATTTGCCAAAAGGCATTTGGCGGGTAATCAGCAATTCGAGTTTTTCGGGGTTCATGGTGTTGAGCCGTGAAGGCGGGGTCTTCGAAAATACAGGCATTCTGCATGAAGGCCAAATGACAGATCATGCAAATAACATACATACAGATGGTTCAATTATTCGTAAGATATTGAATTATAAGGCAAAAGTAATTTTTTAAAACCTGGCACGGCGGCTGCAATCATTAAGGCAACCTTCCTCAATCCACACAAGGAATTGAAAAATGACTGACATCAACAAAGAATCGATCTCTGTACTCAACGACCTGATCGAAACCAGCATCGATGGCCAGAAAGGTTTCCAAGAGTGCGCAGAAGACATCAAGCATCCTGAACTCAAAGCACTGTTCACCAAGCGCTCCGCCGACTGCGCCACTGCTGCTGCCGAGCTGAAAACTGCAGTACGTGCCCTGGGTGGCGATCCGGAAGATTCCGGCAGCATGGCCGGTGCCCTGCATCGCGGTTGGGTTGACGTGAAGTCCATGGTGACCGGCAAGGACGAAGAGTCCGTGCTCAACGAAGCCGAGCGCGGTGAAGATCACGCTCTGAAGGCTTACCGTGAAGCGATCGAGAAGATCAACAAGCACAACCTGCTGGGTATTCGTGATCTGGTTGAACGTCAGTATCACGGCGTGCAGCGTAACCACGATCAGGTGAAAGCCCTGCGTAACCAGGCACGTGCTCAGTCTTGATTTGAGCGCTGTACGGTTGCATGCGCGTTGACTGATAGCTAACGCGTAAAAAATCCGAGGTCCCTTTGGGCCTCGGATTTTTTTCGCCTGCACGCAGCGCCGCCAGCCTTCAAGGCTCAAGAGATACCACGTTGTCAGGTTTTGATAAGCGTGACCTCGGCGCTTGCAGCTCAGCTCCTGTGTTTTTTATAGGCGTACACGGGATGGAAGTCTTTGGAGATCTGGTCGATTGGCGAGGGAAGCGTGGCGGTGCTGATGGGTTTGAGCCGAAACTTGTTCCTGATTTGAAACATTTCCCTCTCCTTGTCATCCGGTGCAAATAAAAACACCATGCCCTCAATGTCGAGTACTCGGCCTATTTCATCCGCAACGCGTTCGGTAATAGGCGCCCCCATCAAGGTAATGATTTTAACTTGCTCGCAGGCGATGGGAAAATCAGGATCATCGTAAGTAGCGACCGGCATGATGTTCGGGATTGCACTGTGGCGGTTGACGCCATTGGAGACGGGCTGACGGTATAAATTCAGATTAACGGCCGCGTCGAAACCGGATATCGAGGTACCTGCGTGGATGCGTCCTTCTCCCCAGACATCGAGCAGAGGCACGGTTCGGTTAATAATTTGATAATGCTGGAAGGCGTACGACAGGGAGTGGTCATTATTTCGATAGAAGCAATAAAGCAGCCCTTCGTATTCTACCAGGCACGGACTGTTTGAGATGCCGTCCTTCACGATAATCTTGTCAGGGCACCACGTTCCATTGTCCAGATAGTTGACACAGAGACTGGTGTGTTCGGACTTTACGGTACGTGCGCTGAAGAGGCTGTCGTTGTAAACATAAAGGGAAGGGCTTTCCGAAACATTGGCAGACAGGCTCATTTCGTGAGACCACTGTATGCCGTCAAATTTAATGCACCAGGCAGTTTTGGTACTTGCCTTGTGATAGGCGCAGTAGAGTTCGCCCTTGTACACGGCAAGGGTGGGTGATTCAGTTATCTCAAGGTTGCGGATATGCTGATCCTGGTCCCAGTCGGTGCCATTGAATGTCGAATACCACAGGGTGCCACGGTCTTCCTCCCAGCCTTGATGGAAGCAATATAATTTATCCTGATAAACCGCCAGGGAGGGGGAGGTCAAGATGCCTTTCTTCGTGGTAATGACGTTTGACCAGGTGTCTCCGTCAAAGGTCGTGTACGTTAACTTTTGCGAGTCGCCACCGGGCCGAAATGCGCAGTAGATTTTATTGTCGTACACCGCTACTGCAGGCGTACCGGTGACATAGATATGGGGGATGGTGTGTTTGGCAGTGTTTTTCAGTTGGCCCGAGGGCATACGCTGGAAGATCAGGTAATCCACTTTGCCGTTGTCGATACTGCCGTAATGTTGAATAAATACATACAGGTCGCCTTTGAAGACCACCGCGCTGATACTGGCCGACGATCTGTCCGGCAGGTGTGTACCGCTGAACCAAGTTCCCGATTCCTTGAACGTGTTGTTTTCATAAACCACATTGTCGAGTGGGTTCTTCATTGTATAGTTTCCTGGCGTGTTCTAGATACGTTGTCAGTCGTACAGTGGAGAGGGCGACTGAATAGGCAACCGGCAATACATATTGAAAGCCTGTTGATTTTTATCGAACGTACAGAACCGGGCCAGTCCGTATTGCGGGCGCTGGACGTGGGACAACGCCCTGTTCACTGAGGGTCGTTGCGTGGGGATTACCCGCGGGCAAGTGTATGTGTACTAGGTTAGTTGCACGGTATGAATAAGACGGGTGTAAAGCAGGTGCCGGACGTGAAGTCCGGGGTTATCGATCAGGACGGCCAATGGAAGGCCGTCCCTTACCCGATGCCATGGGTCAGCCAATGCTGATCGGAGGCAGTTCGGTCAGCGTCACAACCTGCTGCTTACGCGGCGCAAGGATCTCCGCTTCGCCATCCACTACCAGTTCATCACGCTGGTTGAACACGCGAGTGGCAATGCGTACGCGAAACTTCGGCAGCTTCTCCAGGATTTCCAGGCGCACCGTCAGGGTGTCGCCGATTTTGACCGGCTTCTGAAAGCTCATCTGCTGGCCGATATAAATCGTGCCCGGCCCAGGCAGTTCGCAGGCAACGGCCGCACTGATCAGCGCACCGCTGAACATGCCGTGGGCGATACGCTCCTTGAACATGGTTGCCTTGGCATAGTCGGCGTCCAGGTGCACCGGGTTGTGATCGCCGGACATGGCGGCGAACAACTGGATATCGCGCTCTTCGACAGTCTTGCTGAAGCTGGCGGTCTGGCCGACTTCAAGGGCCTCATAGGGGGTGTTGGTTACCTGGGTCATCTAATCGTGCATCCTGTGGCTAATCGGGAATTTAATCGGCTGATTTTAAACGCAAAGTCATTCGCAGCGGGTGGGCCTGCGCAATGTCAGGGCGTACTCGAGCCACGTCAGTACATCCGCGGTGACGTCGTCGCGGTTGGTTTCGTTGAACACTTCATGACGCGCCTGCGGATAGATCGTCAATTGCAGGTGCTGGCAGCCGGCCTCACGCAGGGCGTGGGCCAGGCTCTTGAGACGCTTGCCTTCACTCACCGGATCACATTCACCGCCGATTATCAGAATCGGCAGGCCCGGGTCGATCTGCGCGAGGTTGGACGCTTTGCCGATGTGCTGCAAGCCGCCGAGCAGGTCGACCCACAGTTGATTGGTGCAGCGAAAACCGCAGAGCGGGTCATGGATGTACGTGTCGACTTCAACCGGGTCGCGGCTGAGCCAGTCGAAGGCGGTGCGATTGGGTTTGAACGCTTTGTTGAATGAACCGAACGAGAGGAAGTCAATCAACGCACTGCGCCCGCGCAGGCCCTGGCGTGCGCGTTCGATACGTGCAATCAGCCGCGCTGCGCGATACAGCGCCACCGGCTGGAAATTCGAACCGCTCAGAATCGCGCCGTGCAAGCTGGCGCTGTGATGCAGCATGTACGCCTGGGCGATATAGCTGCCCATGCTGTGGCCCAGCAAGATGATCGGCAGCCCCGGATGCTGCTGGCCGATGTGCTGATTGAGGCTGGCCAGATCGCCCACGACCTTGTTCCAGCCATCGTTATCGGCATAAAGCC
Organism: Pseudomonas sp. 37 R 15; assembly: GCF_900004865.1. Classification (NCBI taxonomy): domain Bacteria; kingdom Pseudomonadati; phylum Pseudomonadota; class Gammaproteobacteria; order Pseudomonadales; family Pseudomonadaceae; genus Pseudomonas; species Pseudomonas sp. 37 R 15. The sequence goes on from NZ_CVTV01000010.1 coordinate 135,991, forward strand.
CCAGGGTGCCCTCGTCGGCGGTACGGCCATGCCCGCGTTGGTCCAGCGCATATACACCGTAGCCGGCGCCGCACACTGCCTGGGCCAGGCGTGCATAGCGGCCGCTGTGCTCGGCCATGCCGTGGGACAGCATCACCAGGGCCTTGGGCGGAACGTCAGGCATCCATTGATTGACGTACAGGCGGCTGTGGTCGTTCGCGGTCAGCCAGAAAGTGCTGTGGTTCATGGCGGTTCCTTTGCTCAGGGTCGTTGCAGTGTATAGCTCATCTGCCCGAGGGCGGGGTATCTGCCTACGCCTCAGCAACAAGATTCATACAATCAATGACACAGTTCAGCGTGTTTGCCTGTTTGGCCATTACTGCTAACGTCCTCAAAGCTCCGCTCTTTATAGCTGCATAGAAAAGCGGCCGGACCTGTTCAGGTAAAGAGGACAAGAATAATGCAACCTGATTTCTGGAATGACAAACGCGCCGCGGGCGTTCCCAATGACATTGATCTCACCAGTTACACGTCGGTGATCGAAGTCTTCGAGCGCTCCTGCAAGACCTTTGCCGACCGTCCGGCGTTCAGCAACATGGGCATTACCCTCACCTACGCCGAGCTTGAGCGCCACAGCGCGGCGTTCGCCGGTTACCTGCAACAGCACACCGACCTCAAGCCCGGCGAGCGCATCGCGGTGCAGATGCCCAATGTGTTGCATTATCCGATTGCCGTTTTTGGCGCACTGCGCGCCGGGCTGATCGTGGTCAATACCAACCCCTTGTACACCCCGCGTGAAATGCGCCACCAGTTCAAGGATGCCGGCGCGCGCGCGCTGGTCTACCTCAATCTGTTCGGTGCGCGGGTTCAGGAGGTGTGTGCCGACACCGAGATCGACTACCTGATCGAAGCCAGAATGGGCGACTTCATGCCCGCCGCGAAGGGCTGGCTGGTCAACACACTGGTCGACAAAGTGAAGAAGATGGTCCCGGCCTATCACCTGCCGCGTGCGGTGTTGTTCAAGCGCGCCCTGCGCATGGGCGCCGGCCTGGGCGTGACCCGCCATCCGGTGACGCTCGACGACATCGCTGTGCTGCAATACACCGGTGGCACCACGGGCCTGGCCAAGGGCGCGATGCTCACCCACGGTAACCTGGTGGCGAATATGCAGCAGGTGCGGGCGTGCATGTCCCAGACCGGCGACGATGGTCACCCGTTGATCAAGGAAGGGCAGGAGGTGATGATTGCGCCGCTGCCGCTGTACCACATCTATGCGTTCACCGCGAACTGCATGTGCATGATGGTGTCCGGCAACCACAACGTGCTGATCACCAACCCGCGTGACATTGGTGGGTTCATCAAGGAGTTGAAGAAGTGGCGTTTCACCGGGTTGCTGGGGCTCAACACCTTGTTTGTGGCGCTGATGGACCATCCGGACTTCAAGAACCTGGACTTTTCCCATCTCAAGCTGACCAACTCCGGCGGCACGGCGTTGATCAAGGCCACCGCCGAGGGCTGGCAGCACATCACCGGTTGTGCGATCGGCGAGGGCTACGGCCTGACCGAAACCTCGCCGGTGGCCAGCACCAACCCGTATGGCCATAAGTCACGACTGGGTACCGTCGGTATTCCGGTGCCGGCCACGGCCATGAAAGTGATCGATGACGAGGGCGCCGAGCTGCCGTTGGGCGAGCGCGGTGAGCTGTGCATCAAGGGCCCGCAGGTGATGAAGGGCTATTGGCAGCAACCGCAGGCCACCGCCGAAGCGCTGGACGCCGAAGGCTGGCTCAAGACCGGCGATATCGCCGTGATCGATGCCGATGGCTTTATCCGTATTGTGGACCGCAAGAAAGACCTGATTATCGTGTCGGGCTTCAATGTGTATCCCAACGAAATCGAGGACGTGGTGATGGCGCATCCCGCCGTGGCCAACTGTGCGGTGATCGGCGTGCCGGACGAGCGTACCGGGGAGGCGGTGAAACTGTTTGTGGTGGCGCGTGCCCAGGGGGTGAGCCTTGAGGAGTTGAAGGCGTACTGCAAGACCAATTTCACCGGGTACAAGGTGCCCAAGCATATTGTGCTCAGGGATTCGCTGCCGATGACGCCGGTGGGCAAGATTCTGCGGCGGGAGCTACGCGACATCGCCTGATGTGAAACAGGCTCAACATGTGGGAGGGGGCTTGCCCCCGATAGCAGTGGTTCAGTCGACATATGGGGTGACTGATACACCGCTATCGGGGGCAAGCCCCCTCCCACATTGGGTATTTGTTGCCCAGTAAGCCCATTCCAGAGCGGATTCCAGCGATATAGAATCTTTGCTCTAAAAATGACCATTGGATATTCTTGAGTCATGTTTATGACTGTAGGGCCCTCTTTTGGCTCTAGGCGGGCCTTGGCAAAGCTGCTACTCTCGGCGCGCTTTGTGACGTCTAGGCCTGCTTGAAAGCGCCAGATTCACCTTAAAACACACACCAATAATAATCGCATCAAATGCGATGATGAATTCGCGTCGCTGAGGAGTGGGCTTCCATGAACGAAGACTTTTGGAAGGATAAGTACCCCGCCGGGATTGCTGCACAAATCAATCCAGACGAGTATCCGAATATTCAGGCGGTACTGAAGCAGTCCTGCCAACGCTTCGCCAACAAACCGGCTTTCAGCAACCTGGGCAAGACCATCACCTACGGTGAGTTGTACCAATTGTCCGGCGCATTTGCCGCCTACCTGCAACAGCATACCGACTTGAAGCCCGGCGATCGAATCGCCGTGCAACTGCCCAACGTCCTGCAGTACCCGGTCGCCGTATTCGGCGCCATCCGTGCCGGGCTGATCGTGGTCAACACCAACCCGCTGTACACCGCGCGGGAAATGGAACACCAATTCAACGACTCCGGTGCCAAGGCCCTGGTTTGCCTGGCCAACATGGCGCACCTGGCCGAAAAAGTCGTGCCCAAGACCGCCGTCAAACACGTGATCGTTACCGAAGTGGCCGACCTGCTGTCGCCGTTCAAGCGCCTGTTGATCAACAGCGTGATCAAGTACGTGAAGAAAATGGTCCCGGCGTACCACTTGCCGCAAGCGATCAAGTTCAATGACGTGCTGGCCAAGGGGCACGGCCAACCGGTCAGCGATGCCAACCCGGCCAGCGGCGATGTGGCGGTGCTGCAATACACCGGCGGCACCACCGGCGTGGCCAAAGGCGCGATGCTCACCCATCGCAACCTGGTCGCCAACATGCTGCAATGCAAGGCGCTGATGGGTTCCAACCTCAATGAAGGGTGCGAAATCCTGATCACGCCGCTGCCGCTTTATCACATCTATGCGTTCACCTTTCACTGCATGGCGATGATGCTGATCGGCAACCACAACATCCTGATCAGCAACCCGCGTGACCTGCCGGCGATGGTCAAGGAACTGTCGAAGTGGAAGTTCAGCGGCTTTGTCGGCCTTAATACCCTGTTTGTGGCGCTGTGCAATAACGAAGGTTTCCGCAAGCTGGATTTCTCCGCGCTGAAGGTCACCCTGTCCGGCGGCATGGCGCTGCAACTGGCGGCGGCCGAACGCTGGAAGGCCGTGACCGGTTGTGCCATCTGCGAGGGCTACGGCATGACCGAAACCAGCCCGGTGGCCACTGTGAACCCGATCCAGCATATCCAGATCGGTACCATTGGCATTCCGGTGCCGTCCACCGTGTGCAAGGTTATTGCTGACGATGGCACCGAGCTGGCGCTGGGTGAAACCGGCGAGCTGTGCGTCAAAGGCCCGCAAGTGATGAAGGGCTACTGGCAGCGTGAAGACGCCACCGCCGAGATGCTCGACAGCGAAGGCTGGCTGAAGACCGGTGACATCGCGATCATCCAGCCCGATGGCTACATGCGAATTGTCGACCGCAAGAAGGACATGATCCTGGTCTCGGGCTTCAACGTGTATCCCAACGAGCTGGAAGACGTGCTGGCAGGCCTGCCGGGTGTGTTGCAGTGCGCGGCCATCGGCGTACCGGACGAAAAGTCCGGGGAGCACATCAAGCTGTTCATCGTGGTCAAGCCAGGGGCCACCCTGACCAAGGAGCAGGTGATGGAGCACATGCGCGCCAACGTCACCGGCTACAAAGTGCCCAGGGCCGTTGAGTTCCGTGATGCATTGCCGACCACCAACGTGGGCAAGATCCTGCGGCGTGAATTGCGCGATGAAGAACTGAAGAAGCTCGGTCTTAAAAAGTAACGCAATTCAAACGTGGGAGGGGGCAAGTCGAATCGTCGCACCGCCCCTCCCACATTTTTTGCACGCGTTCTTACAGAGCGAACTGGGCGAAGCTGATTCCCGCACCGGCCGGCCGCACGTCCTTGAGGAACGAGTCCTTGTCGGCGCTCAGTTCAAGGGTGATCTCCGGCTTGCGTTTGCCGGCATTGCGCACCACCAGCCCTTCGAGGTTTTCGCGCAGGAACACAGTCGGCACCTTCAGGTGCAGCAACTGGTCGGTTTCGGCGTTGTGCATCAACAGGTGGATCCACTCGTACTGGCCCACGGCGATCCGCGCCACTGGCAGGTCGAACCACCAGATGTTGCGTTTGCGGTCCAGGTCGGTGAAATGGCAATTGTTGACGCCGAGTACGGCACCCCCCAGTTCCTGGTTTCTGCGGGCGATGGCCTGTGCTTTATCGAGTTTCATAACCTTCCTACGGGGATCTGTTATTCAGCGTGTGAGCCTGAATGTGCCGGGCATTCTCGTGGGTTGGCCGCAAAACATAAAGGCAAACCTGCCCCTTTCGATGAAATGGCCGCTGAAAATAATTGAAACTCTGGCGCGTGGCTTTGAGTCAACCGCAGCGTAGTGACCAAAAACCATTTGATTGTTATCAGGAGTAATACCATGGGCAGCACTTCCGATAAGGTAAAAGGCATGGCTAACGAAGCCGTCGGTAACGTCAAGCAAGGCGTCGGCAAGGCTACGGATAACGACAAACTGCGTGCTGAAGGCGTGGTCCAGGAAAAGAAAGGCGAAGTACAGCAGGCAGTCGGCAAGACCAAGGATGCGGTGAAAAAAGCCACCGAGTAAAGCGGCTTGGCTGGCTCCTCCAGCAGCCCGACGGCCATCCACGGATGGCCGTTTTTGTGGGTACTGGCGCAACTAAACTTTAGAAATTGTTTCAAAGTCGCCAAATGGGCTACTTTGATGTAGAAAACGGCCCCTGAGTCGCCCACGACTTCAACTCTTTGCGGCGAAAGGAGACGCTAATGATTTTTCCGGTACTCGATGGTCTCAAGCTGCACAAGGTGCTGGTGCGCACCGTCACCGAATTCGTCGACGACGAGATGCCCACCTATGCCTCGGCACTGGCGTACCAGATGCTGTTCTCGCTGTTCCCCTTCCTGCTGTTCCTGATTGCGCTGATCGGTTTCCTGCATCTGCCGGACTTTTTCACCTGGCTGCGCCTGCAGTCGGAGCTGGTATTGCCGCCCCAGGCCCTGGAGCAGGTCAACCCGGTGATCGACCAACTGCAGCAATCCAAGGGCGGGCTGCTGTCGGTGGGTATCGTGATCGCCCTGTGGACCGCCTCCGCCGGCGTGCGCCTGATGATGAGTGCGATGAACGCGGCGTATGACGTGGTGGAAGGGCGGCCGATCTGGAAGCGTTTTCCGCTGTCGATTTTCTACACCGTCGGCATTGCCGGCATGCTCCTGGCCGCCGCTGCGCTGATGGTGCTCGGCCCGCAAGTGATGGAGTGGCTGGCGGGGCAGATCGGCATGCAGGAGTTCGTCGTCACGCTGTGGACCATCCTGCGCTGGCCGCTGATCGTGATCCTGCTGATGTTCGCCGTGGCCCTCATGTATTACGTGATGCCGGACGTCGAACAGGAGTTTCGCTTTATCACACCGGGTTCCGTACTGGCGGTGGTGGTGTGGATCGTCGCTTCCCTTGGCTTTGGCTACTACGTCAAGACCTTCGCCGACTACAACGCCATGTATGGCAGTATCGGTGCGATCATCGTCCTGCTGCTGTACTTCTATATTTCCGCCGCCGTGCTGTTGCTCGGTGCGGAGATGAACGCCGTGATCGAACACATGTCCGCCGAGGGCAAGGACCCCGGCGAGAAGGAAATCGACGAACCGGGTCATACCTCTGAAAAACAGCATGTCTCAGGCCTAGGCCGGGACCACTCCAAGCCCCTCGCCGAGCCTGATCAATGATCCGTGAAATCCTCAAAATGGGCGATGAACGTCTGCTGCGCATCGCCCCGCCCGTACCACCGGAAATGTTCGACAGCCCCGAGTTGTGGCAACTGATCGATGACATGTTCCAGACCATGGAACATGTGGGCGGCGTCGGCCTGGCTGCGCCGCAGATCGGCGTGGACCTGCAACTGGTGATCTTCGGTTTCGAGGCCAGCGAACGCTACCCGGAGGCGCCACCGGTACCGCAGACTATCCTGATCAACCCGCTGATCACGCCGCTCAGCCCGGTGCTGGAAGAGGGTTATGAGGGTTGCCTGTCGGTTCCCGGCCTGCGCGGCGCCGTGGACCGTTACCAGCAGATCCGCTACGAAGGTTTCGACCCCAAGGGCGAGCCGATCGTACGCTTCGCCGAGGGCTTCCATGCCCGGGTGGTGCAGCATGAATGCGACCACCTGATCGGTCGCTTGTACCCGTCGCGGATTACCGACTTCAGCAAATTCGGGTTTATCGAGGTGATGTTCCCGGAAATGGACCCAACCGCCGACGAATGACCTGCATCCCCTCTGCAGGAGCGAGCTTGCTCGGGAAAAACGTCAACGATAACGCGTGCTTGCTGAATGAACGCGGTGCCTGTGAGTTTTTCGCGAGCAAGCTCGCTCCTACCCACCGCTATCGGGCGCAAGCCATCCAGGTTATTGACGTCCCATCGCGATCATCGGCTTATTCCGCTTGTAGCGCACCAGCCGTTCGCTGAGCGATTGCGGCAGCACGGTGTCTTGAGAAAACCCCATGCGCTGGTACACCCCTTCAAGGTCCGGATGGCACAACAGCCAGACCGTGCCGTCCACACCCGCCACCGCCTGGTGGATCAATCGCGCCGCCAGCCCCTGGCCGCGATAGGCCGGGTCAACGAACACCCCCGTCAGCCATTGCCCACCGACCACGGGTGTCAGGCACAACCCGGCCACAATCTCACCGTCTCTCGCCACCCATAACTGCCCGCCCTTGAGCGCCTTCATCGACGAGTTATGCTTGCGGTAAAACTTGTTCAGCAACGGCCATAGCGGCGCTGCCAGCCGTTCGATATGCATGGTCAAACCAAATGGAGAGGGCAAGGCGCGCATTGTAACCGGTGCCGGCAAAGCGCAAACAACGCCCACCTTTGCCTTGTATAAAGTTATAAGAAAATGATTTTTAAGTATTATTAAAGAATAAGAGGGCTTGTTAGGATCGCTCCCAACCCGCACCCCCGCCAAGGCCAAGGAAGCGCTCTTATGCTGAAAATGATTGTTGTCGCCATTCTTTCGCTGGTCGCTGCCAACGTGCTGGCCGCCGATCCGTCCACTCTGCGCATTGGCTATCAGAAAAGCTCGGTGAGCATGGTGCTCGCCCGTGAGCACAAGCTCTTCGAAGCCGCACTGCCCGGCACCCAGGTGCAGTGGACCGAGTTCCTCGGTGGCCCACCGCTGATCGAGGCGCTGAACGCCGGCAGCCTGGACATCGGCAATATCGGCGACATCCCGCCCATTTTCGCCCAGGCCGCCGGTATCGAGTTGCAGTACATCGCCGTCGAACCCAATGACGGCAAGACCGAAGCCGTGCTTGTGCCCAAAGGCAGTACGATTCAGAGCGTGGCCGAACTCAAGGGCAAGCGCGTGGCACTGCTCAAGGGTTCCAGCGCGCACAACCTGTTCCTCAAGAGCCTGCTGCGCGAAGGCTTGCAGTGGAAGGATGTGAACGTGGTGTACCTGTCACCGTCCGACGGGCGTGCCGCATTCGAGCAAGGCAAGGTGGACGCCTGGGTCGTGTGGGACCCGTATTACTCGGCCGCCGTGGTCGACGGTGCCGCCCGTGTGTTGGGCACCGGCGAAGGTCTGAATCCCGCCGGCAGTTTCTTCGTGACCAGCGGCGCGTTTGCCCGGCAAAACCCCCAGGCCATAGCCACCATCCTCCAGACCCTCGGCAAGGCGCAGCGTCTGTCGCTGGACCAGCCCGAGGCCAGCATCGCGCTGATGGCCAAGACCCTGGGCCTTCAACCGGCCGTGGTCAAAAGCTACTTCGAGCACCGCTCGCCGACGCCGATCCGGCCGCTGCAGGGGGGCGACATCGCCACTCAGCAAGGCACCGCCGACCTGTTTTTCGCCAATGGCCTGATCCCGAAAAAGATCGATGTGCAGCAGGTGGTGTTCAAAGGCCCATAACCCCAGGGTGAGTTGTTCTGCGGTGTAGCTTAGATAGCTGCCAAGGTGTCTTTCAGTGCCTGGGTTTGTGGAGCAGCGGTCTTCGCCGCTACCTGCTGCTGTTGCTGCTCCTTCAGACGCTCAGCCACCTGGCTGGCAATGGCGTCTTGCCTTTCCTGCGGCAGGGCCTGCACTTGTTCCTCGGTCATCCCCTGCTCCTTGAGCAACTGTTCGCGGATGCGTTCGGCCGGGGTTTTACTCATGTACTCGGTGAATTCAGCCCGTGCCCCCGAGGTCGACGCTGTGGCCTGCAACTGCACGCGAGTCTTGGCGAAGGCCTCATCGATGCGATCGCTCGCCTTGTCCAGCTCCTTCTGCGCGGCCGGCATCGTCACGCCTTGCTGCGCACCCTGCAGGGCGCCGCTGTACAACGCGCTGGCGGCCGCGTTGGCCGGGTCCATGTCGGGTCGTTTGATCAGTTGAACCGTCGAAACGGCTTGGGTGGTGGTGTTAACCAGCATGATCGGTCACCTGTGCAAATATGCGGTGTGACAGCTGGAGCAATTAGCATGCCGGGCAGTGTGTACGTGCTTTTACTGGGGTAGAAGCCGCCGTCGCGGCAAACACTGTCCCATCGACGGCCAAGCGTTGCCGTCAGTGGGCGATATGCTCCAACGCCAGGTTACGCGTACGCGGCCCGAACCAACTGATGGTAATCATCACGATCAACATGCTGCTGGCAATAAACGCCAGCACGCCCGGCGTGCCCAGGTGTTCAAGGATAAAGCCGATCAGCAGGCTGCTGAATACCGTGGACAAGCGGCTGAACGAATAACAGAACCCCACCGCCCGCGCTCGGATATTGGTGGGGAACAACTCGCTCTGATACGAGTGATAGCTGAAGCTCAGCCAGGCATTGCAGAAGGTGATCATCACCCCGCAGAAAATCAGCCCCACCGCCGTGGTTTGCAGGGCGAACAGGCTGCCGAAGATCACCGCGCCCATGGCCGAGCCGACGATCTGCCATTTGTTTTCAAAACGGTTGGCGACCTTGACGAACAGCAACGGGCCCAGCGGGTAGGCGAGGGTGATGATGAAGGCGTAGAGCAGGCTGTGGGTCACACTGACGCCCTGGCCCGACAGCAAGGCCGGCAACCAGTTGCCAAAGCCGAAGAAACCGATGGCCTGGAACACGTGAAACACAATCAGCATCAAAGCGCGGCGACGGTAGGGCGGCTGCCAGATATCGGCGAAACGGCCGCTGCCCTGCACGCTGACAGCCTCCGGTTCCGGTGTATCCAGAGGCTGGCCGTGATCCTTCAGGCAGCGCGCCTCCAGGTTGTCCATGATCGCGCCGGCTTCCTCGAAACGACCTTTCTGCGCCAGCCAGCGCGGTGACTCCGGCAGGCGCTTGCGCAGTTGCCAGATGAACAGCGCAAACACCGCACTGCTGAGCACTACCCAGCGCCAACCGGAGATACCGAACGGCGCCTGGGGCACCAGCCACCACGACATCAGCGCCACCGCCGGCACCGACAGGAACTGGATGAAAAACGCAAAGGCAAACGCCGAACTGCGCATGCGCTTGGGCACCAGTTCCGACAGATAGGCGTCGATGGTCACCAACTCGATGCCCAGGCCAATACCCACCAGAAAGCGCATGCAGATAATGCCCAGCGCCGATGTCTGGAGGCCCATCAACACCGTGGCGACGGTGTACCAGATCAAGGCAAAGGTGAAGATCGCCCGGCGTCCGAAACGGTCGGCGACGGGGCTGAGCAGGCTGGCGCCGAGGAACAGGCCGAAGAACGTGGCCGAAGCGAACGCAGCCTGGTCGGAGAAGCCAAACACGCCTTCGCTGCCGGTGTGGAAGAGCCCGTCGCTGATCAGGCCGGGGCTGATATAGGCCGTCTGGAACAGGTCATACAGCTCGAAAAAACCGCCGATCGACAGCAACGCCACCAGGCGCCAGATGCTGGCGACTGCGGGTAGACGGTCGATGCGTGCACTGATGTGGGCAGCGCGGGTCGGGTCGATGCCATCGATGGCGGTAGGTGCAGGCATGGTGACAGAACTCAGTAAGTGATCGGGATTTCAACTATCTGGAACGCATCATCCACCGGCTGGTAACCCAGCACCCGCGTGGTTTCGCTCAGGTCCAGGCGCTTGAAGCGGTTATTGGAAATGCCATGGGCGATCAAGTGTTTCACGCCCTGCGCCTCTACCGAACGCTGCAGCAATTGCACGGCATCGCGGGGGCTGAGCCACGCGCTGAGGTCGCGGGCGTTGTTCAGGTCGTGGGTTTCGGGGAATTCAAACGCGCCGATGCGCAGGGCGATGGTCGACAGTGGCGTCTTGGCGGCATAGTAGCCACACAGCGCCTCGCCGTAGCATTTGCTCACGCCATACAGGTTGGCGGGCATCACCGGCATACCCGGAGTTATCTGGCGATCCACCGGGTAGCCTTCGATGGTTTGCGCACTGCTGGCGAATACCAGGCGCTGCACGCCGGCGTTCACGGCGGCTTCGAACAGGTAGGTGGTGGCGAGGATATTATTGGGCAACAGTTCGTCGAACGAGGCGCTGGCATGGGGGATGCCCGACAGGTGCACGATCACATCGATGCCTTCGAGCAAGGTTGCGAGGCTGGATTTAGCACTGAGATCGGCGTGTACGAAGCGGTGCCCGCCCACGTCGAAGTCCGGCGCGATGCGGTCAGTGAGGGTGAAACGGTAGCGATCTTTCGACGCCTGGAAAAATGTCTTGCCGATTCTGCCGCAGGCGCCGGTGAGGAGTACGTTGAGTCCGTTCAAGAGGTTGTGCCTTGCTTAGTTGTGGCCGTCGAGGGCGAAGGTCCTGAAACCGGCGTGCTGGCTGAGCCGCTGGTAGTAGGCGGCAATGGCCGGGTAGGGCGGACGCGCCATGGGCGTCGCCTGCCAGCGGTGCACCGAGAGGCCGATGAGGATATCGGCGAGGGTGAACTCATCGCCGGCCACATAAGCGCCGGTCCTGGCCAACTGCTGTTCGAGAATGCCCATCTTGTCGTTCCACACCTGCACGGCGGCGGCTATTTGCGTTGCGTCCAGCCCATCGGGATTGTTACGCACCAGCGCGGTGAATGCGTCGCCCCAGGCGCGGTTGAGCTCAATGGCTTGCCAGTCGATCCATTGCTCGACGCGGGCGCGGGGCGCGGGCTCGAAGGGCAGCAGGTCAGTGCGTTGATACAGGCCGACGAGGTAGCGGCAGATGGTATTGGACTCCCACAGCACGCCGTGGTCGTCGATCAGCACCGGCACCTGGGCGTTGGGGTTCAGGGCGAGGAACTCGGAGGATTGGGTGGGCTTGAAGCCGATGCCCCAGTCCTCGCGCACATAGTCGATGCCCAGTTCCTGGCAGGTCCAGAGTACTTTGCGCACGTTGATGGAAGAGGTGCGACCCAAGATTTTCAGTGAGTGTCCCATGGTGCTTCCCTGGCTTGGAGAGTGGTTAATCTAGCAGGGGCCAAGTGGGCACGGTTAAAAAATGTGGGAGGGGGCAAGCCCCCTCCCACATTTTGATCGAGTAGGGACTTAAGCGCGTGGTGTGTGTTGGTCCATGGCTTTGCCCACCAGCAAGACGCTCAGCTCGCTCAGTTGGTGAATGGCCAGGGCCACGTCGCGGTGTTTGCCGGTGAGGTCGTCGGACAGGTCGAGCAGCAAGGTACTGACGGAGCATACGGTTTCGTAAGTGTTGGTCAGCAGGGCTTCAGTGGGCGTGTTGGGGATGACCGTGAAGAGCGTATGCGTGGGGATGCTTTGCATTATTGAAGTACCTGATCTGGGCTGATACCTCATCGCTACTAAACGAGGGTGGCAGCTGTACACAGGTTAGTAGACCGGTATCCCACACAAACCCGGCGCACCCGGAGGCGCCCTGCGCACAGCCACCATCAAATATCGACAGGCTCATGCATCTTGTGTGGGGAAGCTCAGGCTACTAAACCCGATCACCGAGACATTCAGTGACCGGCAAACCTTAAAGACCGCCACCCAGGCGCACAAGCCGGCGGATTCTGACGTAAGCGTAGGTAACGGAGCAAGGCGCTTGCCGTAATGTCAGCCACTTCCTACAGCTGTCCTACGTACTCTCCCGCACCTGCAACTCAAACCCCATATCCACCACCGGCTTGGCGATCCTGTTACCCGCCATGATCGTCAGCAAATGCTCCGCCGCACGCCGGCCAATGGCTTCGCGTGGTGTGCTGATGCTGCTCAGGCGCGGCACCATGAACGACGAGGCGGGCAGGTCGTTGAAACCCAGCACGGCCACGCGCTCCGGCACTTTGATGCCGTGGCGCAGGGCTTCCAGCAAGGCGCCCTGGGCCAGGTCGTCGTTGCCAAAGAAAATGGCATCCACGTCCGGATGCGTCGCCAGCAATTGCAGGAACAGTTCGCCACCCAGGCCCACGGAAGAAGGGCGGGGCGTCAGCAATTCCAGCGCCGGGTCGTACAGGCCCGCTTGCTGCAAAGCGCGGCGGAAGCCTTCGCCACGCAGCAAGGTGCGCTGGTCCAATTGCGCGCCGATATAGGCCAGGCGCTTGCGCCCGCGCGCGAGCAGATGCGCCGCCGCCGTTTCACCCGCGGCCAGTTGCGAAAAGCCCACGCAGTTGACGCCGGCGTTGGGGTCCAGGTCCATCATGTACACGCAGGGCACGTTACTGGTCTCGACCATCCGTCGCGCGCTTTCGGTGCGGTCGAACCCGGTCAGCAGCAAGCCCCGAGGCTGGTAAGCCATGTAGTTGCGCAGCAGGTTTTCTTCTTCGTCGCGGCAATAGTGGAAGTTGCCGATCAGCACTTCAAAGCCCTTGGGCCGCAGCACCTGGTGGATGGCTTCGAGGGTTTCGATAAACAGCAGGTTGGACAATGACGGCACCAATACCACCACCGAATGGCTCTGGGCCGACGCCAGGGCGCGGGCGGCGGGGTTGACCACGTAGCTGAGTTCGGCGGCGGCCTGCTGCACTTTCTCCACCAGTTCGGTGGCGACCGTGCTGATGCCACGCAGGGCGCGGGAGGCGGTAATCGGGCTGACGCCGGCCAGACGGGCAACTTCATTCAATGTAGGGCGACCGGTCGTGCGGGTATTTTTATCGTTCTTGGAGGTCATCAGGCGGCTTGCCAAACAAAAATCGAGGCACTAAGGTAGCGCTGTCTCCAAACGGCTGCAAATGCTTGAACGTTGGGTTGCCTGATCCCGTTCAAATGATTGGAGCGGATGCACGCGTCACTCCATAAAAAAAGACAAGACGGCGCGGGAAAAGCCTGTTTTTGCACTAGCCTTATGCTGTGCAAAGGTAGCGCTATCTGCGTCCTGAGGTGTTTATGAGTCAACCTGTTACCGCCCTGGTCATCATGGGTGTTGCCGGCTGTGGCAAAACCAGCGTCAGCGAGGCCCTGTGCCGTCTGAACGGTGCCACCGCCATTGAAGGCGACAGCTTTCACCCCGCCGCGAACATTGAAAAGATGAGCGCCGGCCACCCCCTCAACGACGACGACCGTGCCGGCTGGCTCGACATCCTCTGCGATGAATTGCGCCGTTCGCTCAAGGCCGGTGAACATCCGGTGCTCACCTGTTCGGCCCTGAAAAGGAAATACCGTGACCACCTGCGCGAAGCCGCGCCGGGCCTGGGCTTTGTATTCCTGGAGCTGACCCGTGAAGTGGCCACCGACCGCGTGTCCCATCGCCCTGGCCATTTCATGCCGGCAAGCCTGATCGACAGCCAGTTCGCCACCCTCGAGTCGCCCAAGGGCGAGCCGCTGACCCTGGCCCTCAACGCCAGCGAAGACAGCGTCGAGCAATTGGCCGAGCAGACCAATGCCTGGTGGCGCGAGCACGGCTTTGAACCCACTCATTGATTTTTTGCCGGAAAGATAGCGCTATCCCCGGCAGGAAGTTCAACACCCGCTTTAATAACAACAACAAACAGGAGAGACCCCCATGTTTGGCATGTCCCACGAGTCATACCTGCTGCTGGATGCAGTCGTCACTATCATTGGCTTGATCGTTTTGATCACCAAGTTCAAGGTGCACCCGTTCATCGCACTGATCATCGCGGCGGGCTTTCTCGGCCTGACCTCGGGCATGCCCGTGGAGAAGATCATCAAGGCGTTCCAGGACGGCTTCGGCGGCGTGCTCGGCTTTGTCGGCATCATCCTCGCGCTGGGGACCATGCTCGGCAAGATGATGGCCGAGTCCGGCGGTGCCGATCAGATCGCCCAGACCCTGATCCGCGCCTTCGGCAAGGAAAAGGTCCAGTGGGCCATGATGTTCGCCGCGTTCCTGGTGGGCATCCCGCTGTTCTTCGAGATCGGCTTCGTGCTGCTGATCCCGCTGGTGTTCATCGTGGCGCGGCGTACCGGCGTGTCGCTGATCAAGATCGGCATCCCGTTGCTCGCCGGCCTGTCGGCCGTACACGGCCTGGTACCACCGCACCCGGGCCCGCTGCTGGCCATCGGCGTGTTTGGCGCGGACATCGGCAAGACCATTCTGTACGGCCTGATCGTCGCCTTGCCGACCGCCATCATTGCCGGCCCGATCTTCGGTACCTTCATCGCCAAGTACATCCCGGGCAACCCGTCCCAGGAACTGGTCGACCAACTGGCCCGCGAGACCGATAACAAGGCGCTGCCCAGCTTCGCCATTACTCTGGTCACCGTGCTGCTGCCGGTGTTCCTGATGCTGCTCAAAACCTTTGCCGACATCGCCTTTGCCGAAGGCAACGTGGTGCGCAACTGGATGGACATGATCGGTCACCCGATCACCGCGCTGCTGCTTGCGTTGCTGCTGTCGCTGTACACCTTCGGCCATCGCCAGGGCATCCATTCCAAGCAGATCCTCAAACTGCTCGACGCCAGCCTTGCGCCGACCGCCGCGATCATCCTGATCATCGGTGCCGGTGGCGGCTTCAAGCAGATGCTGGTGACCAGCGGCGTGGGTGACGTGATCGGCCACATGGCGGTGAACGCACAGATCAACCCGATCCTGCTGGCGTGGCTGGTGGCGGCGGTGATTCGTGTGGCCACAGGTTCCGCCACCGTGGCGACCATTACCGGCGCGGGCATCGTGGTGCCGGTGGTGGGGATGATCCCCGGGGTTAACCGTGAACTGCTGGTGCTGGCGACGGGGGCGGGGTCGTTGATTCTGTCTCACGTCAACGATGCAGGGTTCTGGCTGGTCAAGCAGTACTTCAATATGACCGTGGCTGAGACGTTCAAGACGTGGACGGCGATGGAGACCATTCTGTCGGTGGTGGCGTTGATCTTCATCATGCTGCTGTCGTTGGTGGTCTGACAGACACATCAGAACGCAAGGGTGAAAACCCAATGCAAATGTGGGAGGGGGCTTGCCCCCGATAGCAGAGTGTCAGTCACTGTATTTGGTGACTGATACACCGCTATCGGGGGGCAAGCCCCCTCCCACATTTTGACCGAGTCAGACGCTGGCTTTCGGTGCTAGACCATCGGCCCTGAACATCCCGCGAATCCCGCGCACCGCCTGGCGAATCCGGTCTTGGTTCTCGATCAGCGCAAAGCGCACATGATCATCGCCATACTCGCCAAAGCCGATCCCCGGCGATACACACACCTTGGCCTCCAGCAGCAGTTTCTTGGCAAACTCCAGCGAGCCCATGGCGGCATACTGCGCGGGAATCTTGGCCCAGACGTACATCGACGCCTTCGGATTTTCCACCTTCCAGCCCAGCTCATGCAGGCCTTTGACCAACACGTTACGGCGCTGGCGATACTGCTCGGCGATGTCTTTGACGCACTGTTGATCGCCTTCCAGCGCAGCAATCGCCGCCACCTGCAACGGGGTGAAGGTGCCGTAGTCGTGGTAGCTCTTGATGCGCGCCAGGGCGTTGACCAGTTCCGGGTTGCCCACCATGAAGCCGATGCGCCAGCCGGCCATGTTGTAGCTCTTGGACAGGGTGAAAAACTCCACCGCGATGTCCTTGGCGCCGGGCACCTGCATGATCGACGGCGCTTTCCAGCCGTCATAGACGATGTCGGCGTAGGCCAGGTCGTGCACCACCAGCACATCGTATTGCTTGGCCAGCGCGATCACGCGTTCGAAGAAATCCAGCTCCACGCACTGCGCAGTGGGGTTGGAGGGAAAGCCGAGGATCATCATCTTTGGCTTGGGGATCGAGCCGCGAATCGCCCGTTCCAGTTCGTCGAAGAAGTCCACGCCGGGCACCAGCGGTACCGACCGCACCTGGGCGCCGGCAATCACGGCACCGTAGATGTGAATTGGATAGCTCGGGTTCGGCACCAGAACCGTGTCGCCCTGGTCCAGGGTGGCCAGCATCAAGTGCGCCAGGCCTTCCTTGGAACCGATGGTGACGATGGCCTCGGTTTCGGGGTCGATGTCCACTTCATAACGGTCCTTGTACCAGCGCGAAATAGCGCGGCGCAGGCGCGGAATGCCTTTGGAGGTGGAGTAGCCGTGGGTGTCCTCGCGCTGGGCGACGGTGACCATTTTCTCCACGATGTGCGGTGGCGTGGCGCCGTCGGGGTTACCCATGCTCAAGTCGATGATGTCTTCGCCGCGCCGACGCGCAGCCATCTTCAGCTCGGCAGTGATATTGAAAACATAGGGGGGGAGTCGATCTATGCGCGCAAAGCGGCGCGGCGAACCTGGGTTTGCCATTGTGGCCTCGAAGTACGTAAGCGCCCGGAACCGTCCGAGCGACGTCGGCCACTGCGGTGGCCTGCGGGGCAGACAATACGGTCGATGATGGCAAGTTGTCCAGATGCGCTGGAAAAATTTCTACATGGAGTACCGCGCGGATATGCCCCTATACTCGTTACGGGTTTGTTCCCTCATAAGAAGGAGACTGTTCGTATGGATCAGCAGACAAGACAACCGTTGGAGCCACGCATGGAAGCCGGCAAGGCCCTGGTGATCGCAGGTGTCCAAGGGCGTTATTCGAAGGCCACCGTGGGGGATATTCCACGGCTATGGGAATTGTTCGATGACTGCGTCAAGGACATCAAGAAGCGCGTCGGCGGCGTGACGTATGGGGTTTGCCATAATCCCAGGCATGGCGAATTCGACTACATGGCCGGTGTTGAAGTCCCGAGCAAAAGCGATGTGCCGAGCAATTTCCAGAGCATTGAAATTCCACCACTGAACTATGCCGTCTTCCCTCATCACGGGCCGGTGCAAGCGCTTGAGCAAACCTACGAGCGCATCATGTTCGAGTGGCTGCCGCACTCGGGCTACAAGGTGATGGGGGCGGATTTCGAGCGCTACAGTGCGGATTTTGATGGAAGGAAGGGCACCGGGACGGTGGAGATTTGGCTACCGGTGGGCGAGAAGGGCTGAAGCGGATGTCAGTGGCGTATGAGCGGCAGACTCAATCTGCGCTCATACCCGATCCGCCCTTTGTACGCCTCACCGCTGTCTACCCAACCTGCCGCCAGATACAGCCTCATCGCCGCCACATTGTCCGCATCCACCGACAATTCCAGCGCCTTGATCTGCGGCCACGCCTGTAGCGCGGCTTCGGGCAGTGCCTGCAGACAGGCCTTGCCGAAGCCGTGCCCTTGCTGGCGCCTGTCTACCTGCAATGCGTGCAATGTGGCGCTGTCCTCGTGGGCCCAATGGGGCAGGCACGGTGGGCGTTTGAGCAGCAGGAAGGCGACCGGCACGTCGCCGGCGAGGAGGGCGAAGCCTTTGATGCTGTCGGGGTTGGGATTGACCAGCAGGCTGTTCAGCGCGCAGTAGATATCACCGGAGTAAGCCAGTTGCTCGGGATGCACGGTCAGGCCGTCCAGTTGCTGTTTTTGCACAACGTTCAGCGTTTCGTAGGGGGCGAGGCGGGTTTGCATGAGCGGCATATGCTGAAATCCTACGAAGGGGCGGGAATTCTACCTCATTCGCTTACGGCGCTTTTGCCTCTTGCATACGTCGGTCTTGATTGCTTACTCAAGCATCTTTGCCAACAACCAACTCCCCGCCGGGCCCGGCGGTTGCTGCCGCGACCACATCGCGTCCACCGCCACCGAGCGCGGCCAACCGCGCACCTTGAGCTCGACCAACTGGTTGCCGCCGAAGCGCTCCACCAACCAGCGCGGTATGGGGGCCCAGCCAAAGCCCAGTTGCGCCATCTCCATCAGCATCAGGTAGCTCGGCGCCGACCACACGCGTTGGGCGCCACGGTTTTCGTCAGGGTTGATGATGCTTGCCAGGCGCAGCTCCCGATGCTGTTGCAGGGTGTGCGGATCAAGACTGGGCAGGCTCGCCAGCGGGTGTTTGGGCGAGACGAACAAGGCGATTTCGGTGCGTTCTTCAACCGGCGAGCAACTGAGGTCAGGGGGATAAACCTCCTGCTGCTCGATAAACGCGATGTGCGCCCGGCCGCTTTGCACCAGGGCGATCAGGTCTTCGCACTCGGCGATCAGGCATTCCAACTCAAGGTCCGGGTAGCGTTGTTCAAAGGCGCTGAGGGCGACTTCGAAACGGTCGGACTGGTAGGTATCGGACATGGCGATACTCAGCTTCGGCTCCAGCCCCTGGGCCAATTGACTGGCCGCCAGGTCCAGTCGGCTGCTGGCCTCCAGCACCTGTTCGGCACGCTGCAACAGCACCTGGCCGGCCGGGGTCAGCGTCGGCTTGCGGCTGCTGCGATCGAACAACATCACATCCAGATCGATTTCCAGGCTTGCCACCGCTGCGCTGATGGTCGACTGGCTCTTGCCCAACTTGCGTGCGGCGGCGGAAAACGAACCCTGGGTGGCGGCCTGGACAAACGCCTGGAGCACTTCATGGGAGGCCATGACTATCGCCTTGATCGATGGTTATTGGTTATGAAGTATCGGCTCCACGCGTGATCATGGCAACCATCGTCACTCAAGGAGCCGGGTCATGAACCCTACCAAGTCGATTACTGAACGTGTTTGCCAGGCCATCGGTTTCGAAGCGCTGGCGTTGTTGATGTGCACGCCGTTGCTGGCGTGGATCATGGACAAGCCTGCGCTGGAGATGGGCATGGTCGCCCTGGCGATCAGCCTGATCGCGCTGACGTGGAACATCCTCTTCAACAGCCTGTTCGACCGCCTCAAGGCGCGTCTGCAACTGAGCAACAACGGCAGGACCCGCATAGTGCATGCGCTGCTGTTCGAGGGCGGGTTGATTATTGTGGTGGTGCCGTTGGTAGCCGGATGGCTGAATATCAGCCTGCTGCAGGCGTTCATGCTCGACATCGGCGTACTGCTGTTCTTCCTGCCGTACACCTATGTGTACCACTGGGCGTATGACGTGATTCGGGAACGAGTCACCCGCAAAACACCCATCGCCCTGTAGCCGTCAGCCGCTTACAGAAACATGCCGCCCGAGGCCTCAATCCGCTGGCCGGTGATCCATTGGCCGCCATCGGCCAGCAGCAGCGCGATGGCCCCGCCAATATCGTCGGGCAAACCGGCGCGGCCCAGGGCGGTGTTGTTGGCGACCATGGCATTGAGGTTGGCGTTATCGCGTACCGCACCGCCGCCGAAGTCGGTTTCAATCGCGCCTGGGGCGAGGATATTTACGCTGATGCCTCGCGCGCCGAGCTCCTTGGCCTGGTAGCGGGTCAGCACTTCCATCGCGCCTTTCATCGCCGCGTAGGCCGCGTAGCCCGGCAGGCTGAAGCGCGCCAGGCCGCTGGACACATTGAGAATGCGACCACCGTCGCGAATCAACGGCAACAGCTTCTGTGTCAGAAAAAAGGGACCTTTGAATTGGATCGCGACCAGTTGGTCGAACTGGGCTTCGGTGGTTTCGGCAAAGCTTGCGTGAATGCCGATACCGGCGTTGTTGACCAGAAAATCAAAGTGATCCTGTGCGAACACATCCTTGAGCGCGTCAGTCACTTGATCGGCGAAACCTTCGAACGTTGCGCTCTGGCTGACATCCAGTTGCAACATCGCCGCACGGCCGCCCAGTTGTTCGATTTGCGCCACTAACGCCTGCGCCTCATCGGCCTTGCTGTGGTAAGTGCCGAGGATATCGACGCCCTGGGCGGCTAGGTGCAGTGCAGCGCTTTTGCCCAAGCCGCGGCTGGCGCCGGTGATCAGTGCGATTTTACGTGGGGTCATGGTGCAGTCCTCTTGAGTGATGATGGGACTGAGTGTATTTGTCCGCCCATAACGTGATAAACAACGCTGTACCGGAATCACTGGTCGGACATGGCGAACAATCCCGTGAATAAACTTGAGCTGCTGCGCACTTTTGTGCGCGTGACCGAACTGTCGAGCTTTACCCAGGCCGGTGAAAGCCTCGGCCTGCCGCGCTCCACCGTGTCCGAACAGGTACGCGCCCTGGAAGAACTGCTCGGTGCACGCCTGTTGCAACGCACCACGCGCAAGGTGCAGGCCACCCAGGACGGCCAGGTGTTGTATGAGCGCAGCAAGGATTTGCTGGCGCACATGGAGGAACTGGAGGGCCTGTTTCGACAGGACGAAACCCAGTTGGCCGGGCGCATTCGGGTGGACATGCCCAACGTGATAGCGCGCACGCTGATCGTGCCCAACCTGCCCCCGTTCATGGAACGCCACCCCCTGATCGAGATGCAAATCGGCAGCTCGGACCGCCAGGTGGACCTGATCGCCGAAGGCTTCGATTGCGTGGTGCGCGTGGGGGCCCAGCCCGACCAGAGCGTGGTGGCGCGGCGGGTGTGCAGCATGGCGATGGTCAGCTGTGTGAGCGCAGGGTATGTGCAGCGCTACGGCATTCCGCACACCCTGGCTGACCTGCAACATCATCGGCTGGTGCATTACGTACGGCCGCTGGGCGCACGGTCAACGGGGTTCGAGTACCTGCAAGGCAACAAGGTGCAGCGGTTGCCGATGGCCGGGCGGGTGACCGTCAACAGCACCGATGCGTACCAGGCGGCGTGCCTGGGCGGCTTTGGCATTATTCAAGTGCCACGGCTCGGCATTCGCGACTTGCTGGCCAGTGGTGAATTGGTCGCGGTGCTGGCTGATTACCCGGCGCCGCCGCTGGACGTGTCGTTGCTCTACGCCGGCCAGCGGCATTTGCCGTTGCGCGTGCGGGTGTTCATGGAGTGGTTGGCCGCCACCCTGCAAGCCCATCTTTGACTTGCGCCGCCAACCACTAATAACGCTTTTTGCAGGAGCGAGGGGGCGCCTAGCTCTTGCTCGCGAAAAACTCACAG
Organism: Pseudomonas sp. 37 R 15; assembly: GCF_900004865.1. NCBI lineage: Bacteria > Pseudomonadati > Pseudomonadota > Gammaproteobacteria > Pseudomonadales > Pseudomonadaceae > Pseudomonas > Pseudomonas sp. 37 R 15. The sequence continues at coordinate 157,522 of NZ_CVTV01000010.1, forward strand.
GCACCGCGCTCATTCAGAAAGCACGCGTTATCGTTGACGTTTTTCGCGAGCAAGCTCGCTCCTACATTCGATTGAGGGAGGGTCAGAACAGTTGGGTGAACAGCCAGTAAAGGCTGCCCGACAACACAATCGCCGCCGGCAACGTCAAGACCCAGGCCATCAACAAATTGCGGATGGTGCGCATCTGCAAGCCGCCACCGTTGGCCACCATGGTCCCGGCCACACCCGATGACAACACATGAGTGGTCGATACCGGCAGACCGAACATGTCCGCCGCGCCAATGGTCAGCATCGCCACGGTCTCGGCCGAGGCGCCCTGGGCGTACGTCAGGTGGGTCTTGCCGATCTTCTCGCCCACCGTCACCACGATGCGCTTCCAGCCGACCATGGTGCCGAGCCCCAGGGCGATGGCCACTGCGATCTTGACCCACAGCGGGATAAAGCGCGTGGCGCTGTCGATCTGTTGCTTGAACAGCTGCAGCTTGCCCTGGGTGTCGGCGTCGAAATCGCCGACCTTGCCCTTGTCCATCAGGCGGATGGTTTCGCTGGTCAGGTACATGTCGTTACGCACGTTGCCCACCGCTTCAGCCGGTACTGCGGCCAGGGAGCCATAGCCTTTGACTTCGGCGCCGATGTGCCCGGTGATGGCGGCGAGCGCGGGCACCAGTTCCGGCGTGGCCTGCTGGGTGCGCACATAGGTCGACAAGGTTGCACGGGAATCGGCGGGTGCCGGCTGCGGTGTTGTTTTTACCAACGCAGCCTGGGTAACTTCGGCGACCGCCGCGAATTGCAGCGACTGGTCGGCGGGCATGGTGCGGTTCAGGGCGTAGGCCATCGGCAGGGTGCCCACCAGGATCAGCATGATCAGGCCCATGCCTTTTTGCCCATCGTTGGAGCCGTGGGCGAACGACACACCGGTGCAGGTGACGATCAGCATGCCGCGAATCCACCACGGCGGCGGGGTGTCGCCCTTGGGCGCTTTGTACAGCGAGCGATTCTTCACAAAGGCGCGCAGCGCCAGCAACAGCAAGGCGGCAAACGCAAAGCCGATCAGCGGCGACAACAGCAGCGCGTAACCGATCTTGGCCGCCTGGCTCCAATCCACTCCACTGGTGCCATCGCGACCATGCATCAACGCATTCGCCACGCCGACGCCAATGATCGAGCCGATCAGTGTGTGGGACGACGACGCCGGCAAACCCAGCCACCAGGTGCCGAGGTTCCACAGGATCGCGGCGATCAGCAGGGCGAAAATCATCGCGAAGCCGGCCGATGAGCCCACCTGCAGGATCAGCTCCACCGGCAGCAGGGCGATGATGCCGAACGCCACCGCGCCGCTGGATAGCAGCACGCCGAGAAAATTGAAAAAGCCCGACCACACCACCGCAAAATGCGGCGGCAGCGAGTTGGTATAGATCACCGTGGCCACCGCATTGGCGGTGTCGTGAAAGCCATTGACGAACTCAAAGCCCAGGGCGATCAGCAGCGCCACGCCGAGCAGCAGGAATGGGGTCCAGGTGGTGAGCTGAGCGCCCATTTCGTGCATGTCATGCATCAGGCTGTAGGCGGTGAACAGCAGCCCCATGGCGAGCACGGCGAAGAACATGATCACCGTGACCAGGCCGGGCTTGGTGTCCAGGCGCGGTGTTGGGGCAGAGGGTGAGGCAGTCAGGGAAGGGGTGGCCATGCCGGAGCATCCAGTGTGAGGAGGATGGCGTTCATGATCATTGCAAATTGTTACAGAGATGCTGCGACAGGTCAGTGTTTAGGTGGGGAGTGCCTGTCAGTTCATTAAATCCTTACGCTTTCTGAATGCCCAGCGCCCGGCAATCAGGGTGAAGGTCGCCACCAGCGCGACCAATATCCAAAAGCCTTCCGGGTCCTGTGACAGCGGCACCCCACCCACATTCATGCCGAAAAAGCCGGCGATGATGTTGATCGGCAGCGCCAGCACTGTCACCACCGTGAGGGTGAACAGCGTGCGGTTGCTTTGCTCGTTGAGGTTGGCGGCGATCTCTTCCTGCAACAGCTTGATGCGCTCGCCCAGGGCCGTCAGGTCGTTGATGATCAGCGCGAACTCTTCAGTGGATTTGCGCAGCTCCTTCACGTCTTCCTTTTGCAGCCAGTGCGGCGGCCGGTTGAGCAGGCGCAACAGCGAGCCCGGTTCCAGCGCCAGCAGCCGTTGCAAACGCACCAGCACGCGGCGCGCGGCACCGAGTTCGGCGCGGTTGGTGGACAGGCGCGAGGACAGCAACTGGTCTTCGATATGATCGACGCTGAGGCTGGTCTTGCGCACGATCTGCGTCAGCACTTCGCCCTGGTCGCGCAGCAAATGCACCAGCAACTCCAGCGGCGAGCGAAAACGTTCACCGGCTTTCACCGACGAGCGCAACTTATCCACCGAGTGCAGCGGTTGCAGGCGTGCACTGATCAGCAAGCGACTGCGCGCACACACCCACAACGTGGATATATCCGACGAAACCATGCTGCTGAAATTGAATACCACGTCGTTGACCACCGCCAGCAGGGCCGAATCGACATGCTCGATGCGCGTGGAGCGCGAGCCCTCGTGCAGCGCTTCGAAAAACTCCTCGGGCAGTTCCAGGTGCGCTTGCATCCAGCGCTCACAGGCGGCATGGGCCAGGTTCAGGTGCAGCCACAGAAATGCCTGCGGGTCGCCGGGTTGTTGCAGCCACTGCAGCGCGGCAGCGGAGTCAATCTGCTGGCCTTTTTCGCCGGGGAGAAAGCGGAAACCGTAAAGCAGGCCAAACAGGTCGGGATCCTGATGGGCGTGGTCGATACTGTGGTTCATGAGAGCTCGCGCGGTGGAGACTGCCAGCATTGTGAGGGAAATTATATTGCAGTTTCGTGAAGGGCAAATGTCCGCTGTTGTGAATCTGACTGTTGCGAATGACTGGTCTACACCTGTTGTTTCTGACAGTAGATGATTATAAAAACTTCATGTTGAATGGGGTTGTAGTACTAACTTTATCATTCAACAGGACAACTACAATGATAGCCTCTACACTTCCAGACCTTGAGATTCCTGGCAGCCGTGCAAATGAATTTGGCGTGACTGTAAATGTCGGCCACTTTGACCCTTTGACAGTGGAAGTGCCCCCAATAACAAACCTTCCCCCATGGGGGTACAATACCATCACGGTGTACGTTGATGGGACGCCAGTAGCGGGGAGTATTGTGGACGCCAGCAATCCAACCTGTATTTCAATTGATATCCCGCCATTTGCCGTGCGGTGCTGTTGGCAAGCTATCCGATATGAAGTATCTGGCGCGTTTGGCGGCGATCAATCCAATATAGTGTATGTGCTCAACGAGGGCGGGCAAAGCAATTAAACTCACACCTGAGTGCCGAAGTGATGGTTTCCCTGAAGTGGGTGAGTATTGGGCGTGATCGCTAATACTTTTATTAAGGGAAGGTTTAAATTGAGTGGCTTCTTAAATGAATAAAACGCCAATCAGTTGGCGTTTTATCTTTAGACGTAACTCAAGTATCGAGTTTGTCTTCCAGCACAGCGCCGGTCTTGGCGTCGAGCTTGACTTCGTAGTTCTTGCCGGCGGTGTCGGTCAGGTCAACTTCATAGACCAGTACGCCGCTGTTGTTGTGGTCCAACTCGGTGTCGTTGATCGTTGCGCCAGCATGTTTGGCGACGGCCGCAGCGTTGAGTTTTTCGAATGGCATCACGGCACCGGACTTGATCAGGCCTTCAATCTGATCCGGACGAACATCCGCCTGGGCCAGGCCGGCAGTCAGCGTCAGGGCGGTGGCGGCGAACAGAGCGGTCAAGGTTTTCATGGTGTGTGTCCTTCTGGTTGAGTTGTTTAAGTGGCGCCAGATTAACCGGCGCAACTTAACTCATCCTTAATGGCTCACTGACACCAACGCCTCAGTATTTATGATCGCTCAGCAGGTCCTGCGCGCTGGACGACGGCCAGCGCTTGTAGAACTTCAACAGTTCGGCCGCCCGGTTGGTGAAGATGCCATCGACACCGGCCTTCATCACTTTGTCGAAATCAACCGGCTCATCCACGGTGTATACATGCACCAACAGGCCCTTGTCGTGGGTCAGCTTGTTCATCTCAGGCTTGACCAGGTCGGTGTAGCTCTGGTCGCCATGGTCGGTCAGTTCAGCCGACGGGCCGGTGCCGATGGCGCCGAGGCTTTTGGCCTGGTCGACCCATTTTTCGAACTCGGCCGCGTCTTTCGGTTCCTGCTTGGCGTAATAGGCCGCTTTGGTCGCTTCGCCGGACTCGGCGAAGGTCACTTTGGATTTGGGTTCAATGCTGCCTTCACCGACCCACAACAGCAGGATCTTCGGCGTGTTGGGCATTTCTTTCTGCAGTTCTTTCAGGCTGGCCACCTCGAAGGTTTGCAGCACCACACGGCCCTTGCCCTGGCCGACACCGGTGTTGCTCTTGCCCAGCTTGGAGCCGGCAGAGCTCAACCAGCCCTTGTCCAGCAACTTGTTTTTCAGGTCGGCCTCGATGCCCGGGAATTGCTTGGGCTCCTTGGTCTCGATGTACAGGCCGGGCTTATGTTGCGGATTGCCTTCGGCGATCTTGATGATGTCATCCAGGCTCTGGATTTTCAGGCCGACGAAACCTGGGCGTGCACGGTCCGGGTAGGCGGCGTTGAACCAGCTGCCGGCGTCGAGGCTTTGCAGTTCTTTCCAGGTGAATTCGTTGGCTGGCGCGTCTTTACGCTCGGGGAACTTGGTCGCCACGTCGGTGGTGCGTTGCAGGTTGTTGTCGTGCAGGGCGAACAATACGCCGTCCTTGCTGCGCTGCAGGTCCAGTTCCAGATAGTCGGCGCCCAGGTCGCGCGCGACCTTGTAAGCGGCGGCGGTGGACTCGGGGGCGTCATAGGACGCGCCGCGGTGGGCGATCACGGCAGGGTAGGGGATGCCTTCGTTTGCTGCCAGTTCAGCCGGGCTGATCGGGTCGGCAGCCTGTGCGGGAGCAAGGCCGAGCATCAGCGCCAGCAGCACGGCACTCCCTATCGTGGTGCGCACCGGGCCGTTGGTTAACGTGACAGGCATATGCGAAGTCCTTTCGTGGAGGTAGCTTTGAGAAGGTGTCCTTTTTAACAATTGATTGCGAAAGGCGCTATCACCAAACCGACATTAACGTGCGCACGCGCCAATTTTGTGGGTTTTTCTGCGATGTATTGCAGTACTCTTAGCCACAGCTGCCCCGTCAGAGGGCGGTATTTTTTGCCACGCGTGTAAACCATCTTTCCAGTCCCTGTGGGACTTTTCAGTGAGGTTTACCATGCGCATCACTTCCGAGCTTATCTGCCAGGCCGCCGACCAACTCCACGGTTTTGTCGGCCTGAATCGCAAGACGGGTCAGTACATCGTGCGTTTCAGCGAAGATGCTTTCGGCATGGACGTGGCCGATGACGGCATCATTCCCACCGCCGAGTTCGTCTGGGTACCGGCTGCCGACCACACCATGATCCTGTCGCGCGCACGCATTCAATTACTGCTGGAGCAGAATATCGACGATCGGCTCAACATCAGCGAACCGTTGCGGGTGTACATGCGCCGGGCCGAGATCCCGCAGATCAGTGCGTTGCGTAGCCTGGTCAGCTAGGCCTGCACCTGTGTGAAGGTCAACCTGTGGGGGCGGGCCGAAGGTTCACGTCGGGAATCTGTAGTCCCGCTCTACTTTGCATACGCGGGTTTGAAACGCTGTGTACCAGAGGGAACGCCCTTGCTCTCGCACCTGTCGATGTTCGGCCTGCTGTTTCCAGGCCAGGATCGCCGCTTCGCTGCTCCAGTAAGACACGGTGATCCCCAATCCCTCTTCCCGCGCCGACTCCACGCCGAGAAATCCCGGCTGTGCACGCGCCAGCTCCACCATGCGCGTGGCGGCCTGAGCGTAGCCCTGGTCGCCCTCGGTGCGCAGTGAGCTGAAAATCACCGCGTAGTAGGGGGGTGTCGGTGTCTTGGCGATCATGCCGAGGCCTCCCGGCACGCCTTGAGCAGGGCAATTGCCAGCGGTGGGGTGGTGCCTTTGAGGGCGGCACGTTCGGGTTGGAACAGCGTGGCGACGAAAAAAGGATGGTTCAGCAGTTCCATCGCACGAAGTTCGCCGGCAGCATCATGCCCGCCGGGAATCATCTCCCCCTCGAGCAGTGCATGAGCGAACTCTGGATTGATACCGAAGCTGCAACGATAACCTTCGTGGATATCCAGACTGCCGTAGGCTTGGGCGATACGCGTGTTGGGTAGCAGGCGCACGGTGTCGCTTGCTTCCACCAGCGCACAGCTCAATAGCGTAATGACTGCGCGCCTGGCGCCCGGTACCAACTCGCCGTGTTCGGCATCCGCCCATCCCAGCACGTTGCGGGCATATTCGAGCACAGCGTGCTGAAAACCGCCGCAGGTGCCGAGGAACGGCCGCCGCTGTTCGCGGGCAAAGCGGATGGCTCGCAGCGCGCCTTCGGTATCGCGGTAAGGGCTGGCAGGCACGCACCAAAAGCCGTCGAACCCGTGCAGCGAGGCCGTTGAGGTGAGGGTGTCGGTGCCGAGCCAGTGCAGGTTCACGCTCAGCTTCAGGGCTTGGGCCGCTTGTTGCAGCGCTACCGGGATGGCTTGGTGCGCAATCACGTCGGGGTTGTAATCGCCGATCAGAGCGAGGTGCAGCGGGGTGTCGTTCATCGTGTGCATCCATGGCTTGTGGTGACCTGAAGGGCACTATAGATTGGCGCTCACGCAATCGATATTGGCGTTTTCCCACATGGTCAATGCAGCCGCGCACTATCAGGTCGACTACACCGACCTGTCGCTGGTCCTCGCTCTGGTCCGTGGCGGCACGCTGGCGCGGGCGGCGGGGTTGCTGCGGGTGGATGTGTCCACAGTGTTCCGGGCAGTGCGGCGCCTGGAAGCAGCCCTGGGCCAGACGTTGTTTGAAAAAAGCCGCGCTGGCTATCTGCCTACCAGTTTAGCCAACCACTTGGCGCAGCAGGCCGAGCGCGCGGAGCTTGCCCTGGAAGCTGCGCGTATCGGTGTGGAGCAGGGCGGTGAAGTGATCAGCGGCACGGTGCGCCTGACCTGTACCGACTCGGTGCTGCAAGGTCTGCTGCTACCCGCCCTGGCCAGGTTCATGGCGGACTATCCGGCGTTGATCCTGGAACTGAGCACCTCCAACGATTTCGCCAACCTCAGCCGCCGCGATGCGGATATCGCGCTGCGTCTGACCCGCAAGCCGCCGGAGCATCTTGTCGGACGTTGCCTGGGCACAGTGACCTATCAGGTGTGCGCCAGTGCCGACTATGCCCGTCGGCATGCAGGCCAGGAACTGGCCGACCTGGCCTGGATCGCGCCGGACGACTTTTTGCCCGACCACCCCACCGTGGCCTGGCGCCGTGAGCATCTGCCGGGCGTGCGTCCCGGTTATCGCTGCAACAGCATGCAGTCGGTGACGGAATTGGTGCGCGCCGGGCTTGGGGTGGCCGCGTTGCCGGATTTCCTGATAAACGATGGCCTGCAACCCCTGGGACCCGCGTTGGCAGGGCATGAGACGGCGCTGTGGCTGTTGACGCGCCCTGATTGCCGGGCGTTGCGTTCGGTGGTGACGCTGTTTGATGAGCTGGGGCGACACGTGCGCTGGCTGCGCCATTAGGTTTTGCGCACAAAGTGCTGATGCATTTCACAGGTCAGGGTTTCGATACGCTCGGTCAGCTGTTTGGTCATTTCCGTCAGCCGCGTGTTCTGCTCCAACAGTTCCAGCAGCTGTTGGGTGGTCTGTTCCGCCTGGGCCTGGCGTGCGGTATTGGCGGTGGCCAGGGCTTCGCGGTGTTGTGCGTCGGCGTCGGACTGGGCTTTGTCGCGCGCCGCCTGGCGCGTCTGGGCCAGCAGGATCAGCGGCGCGGCATAGGCCGATTGCAGACTGAAGGCCAGGTTGAGCAAGATGAAGGGGTAGACGTCGAAGTGGGTGATGCCGGTCATGTTCAGCACCACCCACAGCACCACAATGGCGGTTTGCGCGCCAAGGAACGTTGGGGTGCCAAAGAAGCGCGCGAAGGCTTCGGCCTTGAGGGCAAAGGTGTCGTTGCCAAAGGTCGGCGCCAGGTGAGCGTGGTGGCGATGGAAACGCAGGTGGTCGACAGGGATTGGGTCAGGTTTATCTGAAGTCATGGCGGGCTCGAGTCGATGGCGTAAGGCTTACGCACTATAGACCGAGCCCCGGCCAGGCACATGAAGAAGCCGTCAGCGATTGCCCCGCTCATTGGCGAACGCGCTCACCGCCTGCACCGCCTCGCTGGTGCCTTCACGAATCTGCAGGATCACCGTACCGGCCTGGTTGGCCAGCTCCACGCCCTGAGCCGCGCGGTCGCGGGTGGCGTCCATGCTGTCGATGGCCTGGCGGGTTTCGTCCTGGATCATGGCGATCATGCCGGAAATTTCCGCCGTGGAGCCGCTGGTACGCGCCGCCAATTGGCGGACTTCATCGGCGACCACGGCAAAGCCACGGCCTTGCTCCCCCGCGCGGGCCGCTTCGATGGCGGCGTTGAGGGCCAGCAGGTTGGTCTGGTCGGCGATGCCGCGAATGGTGTTGACGATGGTGGTGATCTGCTGTGACCGCTCACCCAACTTGGCGATCAGTTGCGAGGAGGCGTCAATATCGACGGCGATTTCGCGCATGCCGGTGGCGGTTTTCTGAATCACGTCGGCGCCCTTTTCGGCCATGTCCTGGGTATTGAGCGACAGGTGATACGCCTGCGCAGCGCTTTGCGCGTCAGCGGCATGCTGTTGCACACGGGCGGTGACATCCGAGGCAAACTTCACCACTTTGCACAGACGCCCGCTGGCGTCGTACACCGGGTTGTAGTTGGCTTCGAGCCACAGCGCGTTGCCGTGCTTGTCCACGCGCTCGAACTGGCCGTTGAACAGTTCACCCTGGTTCAGACGCTTCCAGAATTCGCTGTAGGCAGCGCTGCCGGCAAGCGCCGGGGTGCAGAACAGACGGTGATGCTTGCCCTGGATCTGCGCCAGGCTGTAGCCCGTGCGCTGCAGGAAGTTCGCATTGGCGGTGATGATGGTGCCATCGAGGTTGAACTCGATCATCGCCATGGCGCGGTCGATGGCTTGCAGCTTGGCATTGGCTTCACTTTCGGCCTGCAGGCGTGGGGTGACGTCCATCGCGTACTTCACCACTTTGATCACGCGGCCGGCTTCATCCTTGACCGGGTTGTAACTGGCTTCCAGCCATACCGATTGGCCATCGGCGCCTACCCGTTCAAAGGTGCCTGACTGGAATTGGCCGTTACGCAACTGCGTCCACAGCTGGTTGTACTCGGCGCTGCGGGCGAACGTCGGTGTGCAGAACATGCGGTGGGGTTGGCCCAGGATCTGTTCGGCGCGGTAGCCCATGGTCTTGAAGAAATTGTCATTGGCGCGCAGCACCGTGCCCTGCAGGTCGAATTCGATAACCGCCATGGAACGCTCGATCGCGTCCAGCAGGCTGGCTTGTTGCGCAGTGGTGTGTTGCAAGGCAGTGATGGTTTTTTTGTAAGCGTTGAATAGCATGTTCGGGAGCTCGAGCAGGCATGCGTATGAGGATTCCATGTAGATGCGCCTGACCCCGTAGGGCATCTGGGCCTCACGGTTGACTTGCTCATTGCCAGCTTCCTTGTGCTGACAGAGGGGGGTGGAACAACGGGTTCAGAGTGATTGGCCAGCCAGGAAGTTCGCCTCCTGGGAAGCTTTTTTCTGACTAGGTGACCAGTGGTGGCAGTATGCTATCTCGGCAGGCTTTCGGAGGAAGATTCAGACGAAGAGTTGTAAGACGACTCAGGCTGACGTCTTACCGGCGACGGAGGGTATTGACCTCATAACCTGCGAGGAACAGATCGATCGCCGATTCGATCACATGGGCCTGGGACGCTGCGTCGAGGGTGGGTTGGCCAAGGGTAATCTGCGGCCAGAAAGCAAAGGCCTTGAGCAGGCTTTGTATCTGGTGAGCGGCGAACGCCGGATCGTCGCCACTCAGTCGTCCGTCTTCCTGGGCGGCGCGTACCCACAAGGTAAAGCCTTCTTCACGCGCGCTCAGGCGGCTGACCATGTCCTGGGCGCGTTCCGGCGAATGAATGGTGGCCGCAATGGCCACGCGCGCCAGGTCGAGGAAGTTGGCGTCCGACATCATCTTCATTTTCGCTTCCAGCAACTTGCGCAGTTGATCGCGCAACGGTTGGTCGCTGCTGTATGCCACATCCAGCTGCGCGGCACTGCTGGCCCACAACTGATGGAGAATTTCGGCGAATAGCTCTTCTTTACTGGGGAAGTGGTTATAGACCGTACGCTTGGAAACGCCGGCAGTGGCGGCGATCCTGTCCATGCTGGTGACCTCGAAGCCATTCTTGCGAAATTCGGCGATGGCCGCCGTCACGATAGCTTCGCGTTTACGGTCGGTGAGGCGTGGGGAGGCATTCATGGAGGACGTTCGGCTCAAAAATGAAATTACACTCGGCAGTTTACTTGTTCAGGATTTTGTTGCAATGTAGAAACTACACTGTGCAGTGTAATTCATGAGCAGACGTAGGAGTCACTGTGTAATGGGCACCCTTTCAACCCGTCTCGATCCCGCACCCACTGCGCTCAAGCCTGCCGAGCGGGAGCAGGGCCACTTCCATAACGATGCGCCGGTGCCGCACGGTGGCTTTGGCAAGACCTTGCGCATCTTTTGGAACATGTTGTTTAACAAACCGCGTACTACAAGGCCTGTGGGCAATATCCCGGTACAGCGCCTGACCCGTGAACACCTTGAGGCAGCCCCCAATCACAGTGTGTTCCGCCTGGGCCATTCAACCGTGCTGCTGAAAATGCGCGATAAGTTCTGGATCACCGATCCGGTGTTCGCCGAGCGCGCCTCGCCGTTCAGTTGGGCCGGACCCAAGCGTTTCCACCCACCGCCTATCACCCTTGAAGCATTGCCGCCCTTGGAGGCGGTGATCCTGTCCCACAATCACTACGACCACCTCGACCGCGCGGCGGTCGTCCAGTTAGCCGACAAGACGCGCTACTTTCTGGCGCCTTTGGGGGTGGGAGACACGCTGGTCAAATGGGGTGTGGATGCCGGCAAAGTGCGGCAACTGGACTGGTGGCAGGGCATCGAGGTCGATGGCGTCCGTTTTGTTGCCACGCCGGCGCAGCATTTTTCCGGGCGTGGCCTGTTTGACGGCAATCAGACCCTATGGTGTTCCTGGGTGATGATCGATGACGCGCGGCGGATATTTTTCAGCGGCGATACGGGGTATTTCGACGGCTTCAAGCGGATCGGCGAGCAATACGGACCGTTTGACCTGACCCTCATGGAAACCGGGGCCTACAACGTCGACTGGCCTCACGTGCATATGCAGCCGGAGCAAACATTGCAGGCGCATATCGACCTCAGGGGCCGTTGGCTGCTACCGATTCACAACGGCACGTTCGACCTGGCGTTCCACGCCTGGCACGAGCCGTTCGACCGCATCATGGCACTGGCCTGGGAGCGCAATGTGTCGATCACTACACCGGCCATGGGGCAGGCGTTCAGGCTCAACCAGCCCGAGCGAGGGCATGCGTGGTGGCTGGAAGTAGAGACTCAAGATGCAAAAGGACACGCTGCAGGCTGATTAACGAGCGTGGGGAAAAAGGTGTTTTCAGGGTGTTTCAACACTGCGACAAACGTCGGACGGGAGTGCGATGATCCCTCGGAAATTTAATGTCGGGGGAGACGTTGTCATGAACGATAACTGCAAGAAAGTGTGGCGATTGGGCATACCCTGCTTACCGGCGTGCACGCACGCCGTTGCGCATGAGAGCGCTGATCCTGGTTCTTCCAGCCCCACCCAGGCGCGAACCGACAACGCCAACTCCGGTGCTATCGTCTTCGGTGCTACGCGCGCTGAGGGAGCGGTGCTCATACCCGGCTACAATGCTTTGGCGCCAATGATCAGGCCCACGCGAGACCCGGCTTTATCACTGATCGCAATCAGTGGTGTCGACCCCACTGAGCCCGTGATGGTTGAAGTCCCCCTGGTGCAAAACAGCAGCGCTTCGGATGCATCCCTGGTGCTGGAGGGATGGCGTATCGGTTATGCCAGCCGATATGTACGCGATGGTCAAATCGAACCCGCCGATCACAGTGCGACCCTGCAGCGCGCGCTCGTCATCCTGCGCCAGGCGGGCGTGCAGTTAGTAGCAGTGGACGTGCAGTGTACGAGCGACCCGCTTGAATCCGGCACTGCCATCGATGGGCTTGTGACCCGTCATCGTTTGGATGCCTTGATATCAGACGAGCAAAGCCAGGCGTTTCATGCCGCTTGCAGAAGCGGCTACCCCAGTGGCTGCCAGGCACTGGAAGAGGGGGCCAGGCTCTGGTTTTATGGGGCCCGCTGGGCGGGTGAGCGGGTGAAGGTTCTGCTGCGAATTTATGCTCAACTGATAGCATCCAGCGTACCTACAGCAGTTATGGAATGATCATACCGGGCAGTGGGATTAGCTCTGCATAGAGCTGCCGGAACAACCTCTTAGACTGCTGTCGGGTTATCGGACGATAGCCCTCATTCAGTCACTTAAAGGGGTATTTTATGATCGGACCCGTTTCGGCAGGTGGGTGGGCGTCAGGCCTGGTGCAAGAACTTTCAAATCCGCCGCAGGGCTTCAAGGGCGCCTGTCAAATGGCAGGGGAGATGTCCAGCCGTGGTGCGGTCACCTCAGAGTCGCTGGTGAAGGACTCCCTCAGACAAATCGCTAATGTTGATCGTGGACTGCAGGGCGGTAACGCGTTTGTAGAAACCAACCCGGATGCCCTCAAGGACGCCAGGGCTCGCGATCTGGAACGTAAAAAGGGCCATTTGCGCGGGTATTTGCATGGCGTTCCCATTGCACTCAAGGATGTGTTCGAAACCGGGGACCGTATGCAGACAAGCGCTGGTTCCAAGGCGTTGGTGGGAGAGAGCGCGACTAAAAATGCCAGGGTTGTGGACAACTTGCTGGGGGCTGGGGTAGTGGTGGTTGGTAAAACCAACATGAGCGAACTGTCTAACTTCCGCTCCAAACTGCCCGTGGATGGCTGGAGTTCGCGAGGCGGCCAAACGCTGAACCCACATCGCCTCGGAGGGGCGGTGGCAGGGTCGAGTTCAGGCTCAGCAGTGGCAGTTGCCCAGGGGCATGTGCCGCTGGCGTTGGGGCTGGAAACCAGCGGGTCGGTCATTACTCCAGCGGCTTATAACGGCGTTTTTGGCTTGAAAACCTCCGTAGGCTTGCTGAGCAACGAGGGGGTCATGACCAGTTCACGCATGGATACGATTGGCACATTCACCCGTAATGTCTGTGATGCGGCAGAAGCGCTCAACGCCATGGCCGAAACCCGTGTCTATACCGAAGGCTTGCGGCCCGACGCGTTGAAAGGCAAGCGCATTGGCTACACGCCTGTGCCTGAATTGTCTGCAGAGGAGGCCAGGGACCCCGCGAAGCGGGCCGACAGCAAGCATTACGCACAGGCGCTTGAGGTGTTGCGGGCTCAAGGTGCGATCCTGGTGCCCGTTGGCACCCTCGAGGATGGCGTCGAGGAGCAAACCTACACCGATTACAACGAAGCGTTGTTTTCAGACGTCAAGCATCACTTGGAAGAGTATCTTGCCGGACGCGAAGGCTTGCCTGTCAAATCGCTTACCGAGCTGATCGCATTCAATAAGCGTAACCAGCAACCTGGTGAGCCTGATCACAAGCTGCTTGAGCTTATCAACGGCCTGGAAACGACCCAGGACCAGCGTGATAAGCTGTGGGACGCCGTCCTCCCTGTTTTTCAAAAGACCATCGATGATCCGATGAAAGAGCACAAGCTCGACGCCATGGTGTCGAATTTCCTCTCAAACAATTATTTTTTCAGTGCTGCGGCAGGTTACCCCGCAATGTCCGTTCCGTCGGGCATGGATGATGAAGGTATGCCAACTGCACTTTACCTTTACGGGGCGGCTAACAGCGAGGCCACCTTACTGTCCGCTGCCTATGTTTATGAGCAGGCCACACAGGCGATCAAAGAGCCGGCATTCCTCCCGGGCACTCCGTTTACGCCAGCACCCGTAACGGCAGATAACGCGGCCGAGGCACCTGCAGGCAACGTCTGAAGGTGATCCAACCTCTGCTCAACGGCGCAGGGTAGAGGTTGTCCCTGTGCGGCCAACCGACAAATAATGCGTAGAGCTGCGCCACTGCTGGCCCGATGTCGGCGTGGCTTGAACTCAATGTCATGGAGAGAAAACCATGGCCTGTAGAATTCACATCCTTGGCGCTGCAGGCGTCGGTACGTCCACCCTGGGCAAGGCATTGGCCGACTGCCTGAATGTGGCCTTTTTCGACTCGGACTTCTATTACTGGCAGCAAACCCCGGAACCGTTCTCTGCTGCCCGACCCAAAGATGAGCGCATCCGCCTGCTGCAGGAACACACCGCAAGCCATGAAGGTTGGGTGTTGTCCGGCTCACTCTGCGGATGGGGGGATACCCTGATCCCGCTGTTCACCCATGTGGTCTTTCTGCGCCTGGACTCCGACGTCCGCCTGCACCGCCTGCGCGTGCGAGAACAACAGCGCTACGGCGACCAGATACTCGAAGGCGGCAGCCGCCATGTAAACAGCGCCACATTTCTTGCCTGTGCCGCGCGTTACGACGACGGCAACCGCAGCCTGCGCAGTTTGCGTCGGCATGAAAGCTGGTTGAAGCCATTGAGTTGCCCGGTAATCCGGCTGGACTCTACGCACCATTCGGTTGAGGCGTTGACGAGTCAATTGATGCAGCGGGTGAACCCAGCAACCGAGAGATGATGCCGGGTGCCGCGGGGTCGGCCGCTACGGTGTCGAACCGGCGTTTGCTCATTCCCCATCCCGGTGCAAACCCAGGGAAAAACACCAACCCTTGGGCCTCCAGACAAAATGCCAGGGCCAGTCGAGTTTCATCCTCGACGTCGCCGTGGCTCTCCAGTTGTTGAACGGCCTGCACCGTCACGCCAGCCTGACGGGCCAGTTCTTCGCGGCTCCAACCCAACATGAGGCGGGCCTGGGCGCTGTGTTTGGCGGTGAATTGATGAAGGACGATCTGCTGTTCTACGAAAGAGCTCATTGCCAGAGAGGACATTGGGATTTCTCCAGGTTCGACAGGGGAGGCACAACTATACTGTGTTTTTATACAGTTGTTCCTACCGCTCATCAACTCAGGGCAAAGGCTGGCGTTTCCACTTGCGCCTATTCCACTCCCGGCACTTGGCGAATGATCAGATGATCCAGGTTTTCAATATTGGCGC
Source organism: Pseudomonas sp. 37 R 15 (assembly GCF_900004865.1). Lineage (NCBI taxonomy): Bacteria > Pseudomonadati > Pseudomonadota > Gammaproteobacteria > Pseudomonadales > Pseudomonadaceae > Pseudomonas > Pseudomonas sp. 37 R 15. Next base: position 172,829 of record NZ_CVTV01000010.1, read on the forward strand.
TGAATACCGCGAACGTCTGCTCGGGGGTCTTCTTGCTCGGCACTTGCTTGAGCTGCGGCGTGACGCCATAGAAAAAGCAATACAACGCTCGTTCGCTGGCTGCTGCGGCCTTGATCTGCTCCAGGAATGCCGTGCGCTTGCGGTAGTTCTCGATGAGTTTTTTGCTCAGGTAGACGTTGACGGCGTAGGGCTTTTTGTCGAGCCATACCTTCTTTTCGAAGTCGATGCGAAAGCTGCTGGTGTAGTTCTTGATCGCCTTGATCCTGCCCCAGTAGATCAGGCCCGTGTTGTCCTGCAGGTATTCGATTTTTTTGAAGAACGTCCAGTACGTCGCCGTGTGCTCGCCGATTTTCAACGGCATTGATTTGAGCCTGTCCTTGTCATCGATATTCGACACGTAACACTCCACCGGGTGGGCGAATACGCTGGTTTTGTCTGGGGGGGTGTCGTTCTTGCCATGGGATGTGACGACGCGATTTGAAGGGGCCTTTGTTGGTTCTTGCAGGACGACGTTCTCGGTACCTGTCAGGGGATTCTTACGTTCGTACTGACGCCGTGTGAGCACAAACTCCGACGGGAAATGTTCCTCGCGATCGTCATCGCTTTCTCCGGCCGCGTTCCTGTGGGCGCTGGCGTAGCGGCAACCCTCGATATGCCGGGTAGCGGTCTTGTTCTTGAAATGCGGTGTGCGTCGGTAGTTGACGTTCTTTGCGTTGAACGTACTCAGTGTATTGCCGGTATCGAACGTCGCGCGGCATACATCGTTGGGGCAGAGAAAGTTGTCCGTGTCGGAATCGAAATCGGCGGTTTCGTCGAAATTCAGGTCTCGTACGTCATAGATCGACAGCTTGTCATCGAGACTCAGGCTGTAGGCCGTGTCGAATTTCATGGGGCTCGGGTCCGTGAGAGGTTTGGCTATTAATAGCGAGAACCTGCGCAAATATCAGCAAGAACTTGCAACCCGTCGCCCACTTACAAAGCACAGTGTTCCCCCGGCTGCGGTCAAGGCCGCCAGGGCATAAAACATGCTGGCCGGCGCCGCATTGATCAGCAGATACCCACAAATCAGCGGGCTCATCGCTCCGCCAAACGCCGCCAGGTTCTGCGCGCCGTAGTAACTGCCCCGCAGTGGATCGGGAGCGATGGTGTCGATGAACAGGAATTCTGCGGGGTAGATAATCATCTCGCCCAAGGTGAATACGAACATCGCCAGGCACCAACTGACCAGACTGTCGGCCAGGCTGAACCCCATCAACCCGAGAATAAACAGCAGGGTGCCCAGCACAATCCAGTGGCGTAACTGCTCGCGCTTGAGAAAACGGCCAATCTGGTACTGCAGCAAAATCACCGTGATGGCGTTGCAGGCCAACACTGCGGACAGAATCTTCAACGCGGCTGCGGGCGTGTAGGCAACCAGTAGAAACTGCGACAGGTACAGGGTGTAGCGCCCATGGACAATGGTGCTCAACAAACTGCCGCTGGTGAAGAGGATCAGCGTGCGGTCGCTGCGCAAGGTCTTGAGGGTGCGCAGAAAGCTTTGCGGTTTATGACGGGTAGTGCGTGCGGTCGGGGCAATGCCGACCATCAGGAACAGGCTGCCAAAAGCAATCGCGCTGGCGATCAGGAACGGCGCCCAGGGCAGTTGGCCGGCGATCAACACGCCGACCATGGGGCCGGTGGCATAGCCGACGTTGGTCAGGGTGTAGCGCAGGGAAAACACTTTGGCACGCTCGCCCACCGCCAGGTTTTCGCTGATGATCGCCTTGGAGCCGATCAGGAACAGTGCCGACGCGGCTTCGGTGATCATCAGGGTCAGGGTGGTGAGGTAGAGGTTGCTGGCAAACGTCAGCAACAGAAAACCGATGGAGCTGGAGAGCATGGCCAGGATCAGCAGCTTGCGCTTTTCCAGGCGGTCGATGATGTAGCCGCCGTACAGACCGAGCAACGTGGCGATAAACACGGCAACGCCCATCAGCAGGCCGATGTCCTGCTGGTTGAGGCCCAGTCGGGTACTCAGCCAGAGGGCCAGCAGTGGGCTGGTCATGGAACGGCTGACCACGATGGTCACCGAGCAAATCAACAGGCGGCGAATTACCAGGGAGTAGGTGGCCACGGCTGGGGAGAGCATCCTTGTTATTGCTTATGAACACACAGATCCAATGTGGGAGGGGGCTTGCCCCCGATGAGGGCGTGTCATTAAACGGATGTAGAGCTGACCCACCACAATCAGGGGCAAGCCCCCTCCCACCTTTTCAGACCTTGTTTCTACTGGCCGGCATTGATGCTGATCTTCTCGACCGCACCTTGCTCCAGATCCCACTTCTTCAAAATCTTGCCGTATGTCCCGTCATCAATCATGCCCTGCAACGCTTCACTGATCGCGGCGACCAACTCGGTATTGCTCTTCTCGATCCCCAACCCGGTGAACTGCTTGGAAATCGCCAGCCCCACGGGCTTGTACTTGCCCTTGTCCAGCGACATCAGATAAGGAATCGTCTCGCTGCCCTGCATCGCCGCATCCAGGCGGTTCTGCTGCAACTGCGCGCGCGCATCGGCCGAGCCTTCGGTACCGATCACCACGATCGCCGGCTTACCCGCCGCTTCGCAGTGTTCCTTGCTCCACGCGGCAATTTCCGACGGCCAGGTGGTACGGCGGCTGGTGCCGACTTTTTTTCCGCACAGGTCAGTCAATTCCTTGATCTCCTCACGCTTGGCCAGGGTGTACAGCTGCGGGCCGCTGGTGAAGTAGTCGATAAAGGTCACCGATTTCTGACGCTCGGCGGTGTCGCTCATGCCCGACAGCACGATGTCGACGCGCTTGGTGGTCAGGCCGCTGAGCATCTGCTCGAAGCCGGTTTCCTGCCATTTGATCTTCACGCCCAGACGTTCGGCCAGGGCGTTGCCCAGGTCGAAGTCAAAGCCGGTGAGCTTGTTGGTGGCCGGGTCCTTGAAATCCATCGGCGGGTAGTTCGGCACGATGGCCGCGCTGATCTCACCCTTGTCCTTGATGGCTGCGGGCAAGGCCGCGAACACCGCGCTGGAAGCCATCAGGCCGGCGAGCAACGAAGGAATGAACATTTTTTTCATGGGGGCGTTCTCGTTAGTTTTTTAGTTAAGTGCGAACGGCAGAAATGAAGCTTTGGGTACGCGGGTTTTGTGGGCTTATTAGAATGTCTTCGGGGCTGCCGGCTTCCACAATCTGGCCAGCATCCATAAACACCATGCGGTTGGAGACTTCGCGGGCAAAGCCCAACTCATGGGTGACCACGATCATGGTCATGCCGGTGGTGGCCAAATCGCGCATCACCGACAGCACTTCGCCTACCAGCTCCGGGTCGAGGGCTGACGTGGGTTCGTCGAATAACATCAGCTTGGGGCGCATCGCCAACGCGCGGGCAATCGCCACACGCTGCTGCTGGCCGCCGGACAACTCCACCGGGTAGGCATTGCGCTTGTCCGCCAGGCCCACGCGGGCCAGCAACTCCAGCGCATCCTCGGTGGCCTCCTTGGGCGAGCGCTTGAGCACCTGGCACGGGCCTTCGATGATGTTTTGCAGCACGGTCATGTGCGGGAACAAATTGAAACGCTGGAACACCATGCCGGTGGCCAGGCGCTGCCGGGCGATCTGCACTTCGTTCATCTCGTGCAGCTTGTTGCCGACCACCCGGTAACCGACCAGTTCGCCGTCGACCCACAGGCCGCCCTTGTCGATTTTTTCCAACTGGTTGACGCAACGCAGCAGGGTACTTTTACCCGAGCCGGACGGGCCGATGATGCACATCACTTCGCCTTGCTCGACCTCGATATTGATGTCGCGCAGCGCGTGATACTGGTCGTAATACTTGTTCAGGTTGACGGCCTTGACGATGCTTCTCATGGGGAAAATCTCCTCAACCCAGACTTACGAACGCTTGCCGGCGCCGCGGGCAAAACGACGCTCGAGGCGGCTTTGACCAAATGAAAGAACCGTCACCACCGCCAGGTACCAGATGCCGGCCACCATCAGCAGCTCCATGACCCGCGCGTTGGCGTAGTAGATGTTTTGCGCGTTGTGCAGCAGCTCCGAGTACTGGATCACACTGGCCAGGCTGGTCATTTTCACCATGCTGATGAACTCGTTGCCTACCGGCGGAATAATCACGCGCATGGCCTGCGGCAGAATGATCCTGCGCAGCGCCTGCAGGCTCGGCATGCCGATCGACTTGGCGGCTTCGTACTGGCCGGTGTCCACCGACAACAGCCCGGCGCGCACTACTTCGGCGGTGTACGCGCCCTGGTTGATGCTGAGGCCGAGCAGGGCGGCGACGAATGGGGTCATCAGGTCAACGGTGTCGAGGCTGAACAGGCCGGGAATGGCGATCACCGGGAAGATCAGCGCCAGGTTGAACCACAACAGCAGTTGCAGAATCAAGGGCGTACCGCGAAACAACCAGGTGTACGTAATCGCGACGTAGCGCAGGATCGGGTTGGCCGACATGCGCATGATCGCCGTGATTACCCCGATCACCACGCCCAGCGCCATCGCCAGGATCGACATGATGATGGTATTGGCCAGGCCCCAAAGAATGGCTTCGGACGTCAGGAACTGCCCGATGTAGGACCATTCGATCTGACCCTTGGCAAACGCACGCAACAGCGCCGCCAACGCAATCACGATCAACGTGGCAAAAAACATCCGCCCGTAATAACGCCGCGGCACGTGCTCGTACTGGGTGATATCGAACTGGTTTTCGGACAACTTGCGCTCTATCTCCAAGCGCTCGGCCGGGGTCTGGTTCATGGTGGTTCTCCAAAAAACGACTACTGTTGCACTCGGTCCATCTATTGAAGCACGGTCAAATGTGGGAACGGGCTTGCCTGCGATAGCGCCCGTCCACACAGCAGAAAATTCCCAGGGTTAAATCCGAAACCCCTGATAACCCTCGACCCACTTGCGCTGCTCAGCCAACGCCACCTTCAACCGCGCCATCTGCTCCTTCACCCGCTCCGGCGCGGTCCCCCCCCAACCACTGCGCGCCGCAATCGCCGCTTCCAGGGTCAGGCAGTCGCGCACCTCGGGTGTGAGTCGAGCATCCACCTGCGCCAACATGGCCGGCGAGGCTTCCCACAGCTCAATCTCATGTTTCTCACAGGCCTGCACCAACGCGCCGGTAATCTCATGCGCTTCCTTGAACGGCACCCCCCGGGTGGCCAGCCAATCCGCCACCTCAGTGGCCAGGGTAAAACCCATCGGCGCCTGCCGCCGCAGCTCTTCGACCTGCACCTTCATGGTCGCGACCATCCCGGCCATCGCCGGCAACACCAGCAGCAAGGTGTCCACGCTGTCCAACACGCTGTGCTTGTCTTCGCTCAAATCACGGTTGTACGACAGCGGCAACGACTTGAGCGTCGACATCAACCCGGTCAGATTGCCAATCAAACGCCCGGCCTTGCCCCGCGCCAGTTCGGCAATGTCCGGGTTCTTTTTCTGCGGCATGATCGAGCTACCGGTAGCGTAGGCATCATCCAATACCACCCAGCGAAACTGGCGCGACGACCACAGGCAAAACTCCTCCGACAGCCGCGAAATATTCACCCCGAGCATGCCCGCCACAAACAGAAACTCCGCGACATGGTCGCGGCTGGCGACAGCGTCGATGGAGTTTTCGCACGGCCCGGTGTAACCCATTTCCTTGGCCGAATACTGCGGCTGGCGTGCAATCGCCGAACCCGCCATCGCCGCCGCGCCGAGGGGCGACAACGCCGTACGCGCATCCCAATCCACCAAGCGCTGCACATCGCGCAGCATCGACTGCGCATGGGCCAGCAAGTGGTGGGCGAACACAATCGGCTGCGCCTGCTGCAGATGGGTGAAGCCGGGGCAGATGCTCTCAACATGCTGCTCGGCCTGCTCGACCAATGCCTGCTGCAAACCCAGCACCTCGGTGGCGATGGTGCGCGCATGGTCACGCAGGAACAGGCGCAGGTCGTTGGCCGTCTGGTCATTGCGCGAACGCCCGGCGCGCAACTTGCCGCCCAGGGCGCCGAGGCGCTCGGTCAATACGCGTTCGATAAAGGTGTGAACGTCTTCGTCATCCAGGGTCGGATGCAGGCGGCCGGCGGCGAAGTCATCGCCGATACGGTCCAGGGCTTCCAGCGTGCGTAGGGTCTCCGACTCATCTAGCAACCCGGCGCGCTGCAACTCACGAGCATGGGCACGGGAGCCGGCCAGATCGTAAGGCGTGAGGCGAAAATAACGCTCGGGGCAGCGCGACAACGCGGCCAAGGCTGCAGACGGACCGGTCTTGAAACGAGCGCCCCAAAGGCGGTCGGTGGGCTGGGACATGGGTATTCCTCACGCTTGTTTTTAGAAGAGTCGGAGGCAGTGAAAATAAGATTTCAACGGGGTAGAACCGGCGTCTGACGCGCCGTATTCAAGGTTGCCAAGGGCGGATGTTTATGTTCATTATCGCCGCCTGGCTATGTTCAAGGATTGGGTTCAAGCCTGTTGAATATGGCACTCGAGGTCAACGCGCATTATGGAAACCCCACTTTCCACTTCTGGAAACCTGCCCCCCAAACCCGGCACAAGACCGCCGCTGCAACTGAGCGGACTGGACTTCAAATTGCTGCGGGTATTTATGGCCGTGGTCGAGGCCGGCGGTTTCAGTGCCGCGCAAAACGAGCTGAATGTGGGCCTGGCGGCCATCAGCAAACAGATTTCCGACCTCGAGATTCGCATCGGCATGCGCCTGTGCACACGGGGCCGGGAAGGCTTCGGGCTGACCGAAGAAGGCAAGTTGGTGTATCAAGCGTCCATTGAGTTATTTACCTCGGTGGACAGTTTTCGCGACAAGCTTAGTTCGGCGCAAAACGAACTGATTGGCGACCTTAGTGTGGGCGTTATTGATAACACCGTCTCCGATGTTAACTCCCCGCTTATTGCCGCCTTGCGCACTTTGCACAGCGAATCGCCAAAGATCAGATTGCGCCTGCATGCTTCGCAATTGGATGAAGTTGAACGCGGCGTAGTGGAAGGACGCCTGGTCGCCGGCATCGTCCCGGTGTACCAACGCCGCGAAGAATTCGACTACTTCCCGCTCTACGAAGAAAAGGCCCACGCCTACTGCGCCGTAGGACATCCGCTGTTCACCGCGAACGACATCCCGCCCGAGGTACTGCGCCAATACGAAGTGGTCAACCACCGCTACGCGATCCACCGCGACAAGCCCAACTTCGTCAACCACGACAGCCAGTCCGCCTCGGCCTCCCAAGTGGAAGCCGTCGCCATCCTGATCCTCACCGGCCGTTTCCTGGGCTTTCTGCCGGAACACTACGCCGCGCCGCTGGTAAGGGAAGGGCGCCTGCGTGCACTGTGCCCGGAGTTGGTCCACCTGAGCACCGCGTTCAACCTGATCCTGCGCCACAACGCGCCAAGAAGCCCGATGGTCAAAGCCTTCGCCATGGCGCTGGGCGTGGACCTGAAGACGCCGCTCTAAGCCCCGTCAAAGATCAAATGTGGTAGGTGTCGAGCCCCAGCGAGGCAGCGATGGGATCGACTCGGTTCTCCAGCCGATCCCAATTACCCGCATCACCGCTGCAACCGAGCCCGCCTTTTCTTCTTCGCATGAAAATGCCGAAAATGCGCATCCTGCGCCGCCGCCAGCAACTCCCGATCCCCACGCGTATCGCCCCAGGCCCTGAGCCGATACTCCCCCAGGTCCCCATACACCGCCTCAAGCCGCAGCACCTTGTTCTCACAGCGGCAATTGTTCCCCGTGAGCTTACCGGTCAGCACCCCGTCCACCACCTCAAGCTCAGTCCCGATCAAGCGGATCCCGAGCCGATCGGCAAACGGCTGCAACACCAACGCCGGCGACGCCGAACACAGCGTCACCACCGCCCCCGAGCCCAACTCCTGCTCCACCGACAACACCCCCGCCGGGCGCATCAACCGCGCCCAATTGCGCTGGCAATACTCCTCGGCCTTCTGCTGCACCCAGGTCTTTTCCACACCGGTCATAAAGGTGCGGATCAACTGCGCCTTCAACTCATCCCGGCTGATCTGGCGCACCAAAAAGCGCAGCCCAGGCACTGCCAGCTTCACCATCCGGCCATAAAACGCGCCAGTGCCAAAGGCAAACTTGAGGAAGGGCACGAAACTGTCGTGGTGGGTCAGGGTGCCGTCGAAGTCAAAGACGGAAAGTACTTTGGCGTCAGCGGGGCCGGCTTCGAGCATGTCTGGGTTCACGGGTTGGCCTCGGTCCTATCTGGTATTTTTTGAATGTGCATCAGGTGTGACAGCAGGAGTCTACTCCCGTGCCAATCTTCCGATCTTGGCGTAAAGCCCCTCGGTGAAAGCCTTTCGATCACTCGACCGGTGACAACGCTGATGGCAATTGGGACACAAGGCTACAGCATTGCTGATGCGATCCGAACCCTTCTGGGCGAGGTGCTTGACGTGATGTACTTCAAGAAATGGCAAACCGTCGACCTCGAAAGGCGCGTTAGAACCGCAGCCTTCGCAGATACCGTTGGCTTCTTTCAACACCCAGGCGCGTACCTTTGGATCACGAACGAAGGCTGCGCTGACGGTGGGTACTTTCTGTGGTTGGACAATGCCGTCCGGTCTTTTTAGGGAGGCTTGTTGCTGCAGCTTGGACGCGCGGCGGATAAGCGTTTGCTCGTCTGCTGTTTGGGCGGCGTCCTCGGATTCGGACACACCCTGCGCGGCGAGCGCTTGGCGGATGCGTTGTTCTACGCCTGTGCCCACGTTCTTCGCAGGCTTATAGCCTTCGATGCGGTCCAGGCCCATACGGTCTAGCACGGTGGAGATATTTTGCATGCGGAACTCAATGGAGCCCTTCGCTCGGCCTGCCACCGGGCCTTCGCGCAGAAGTCGATTTTCGAGGGCTTTGTTGAAAGGTTGGCCGCTCTTTTCCCAGGCCAGCATCTTTAGGTAAGCCTCGACTGCCGCTGCCAGTTCCGCGTCGCTCCAGTCCGTTTTGTCTTTCGTAATATCCATGCAGCCGCCGAGGGTAGAAAACCCTCGGACGATACTGAGTAGCCATTATTACGTCTACGAAATTTCCTACGGATTGGTCGGAGTTGACGGTCGTGTTCGTCAGCAAATTCGCTGCTTGATTCGGAAAGGCTGCATGAGCTTGCGCCACCACGGAGTTTTTGAGAGCTGTAGCCGATGGGTCCGGTTCACCAACAGGTAAGGCATATCCCGCAGCCTAATCCAGCCTTCGTCTTGCCAATGCAGCAAGTTCAAAGACATCTCCGGCCAATCCAGCATGCTCAACAGCGGTCTCTCTACCGTTCGTGGCTGATGCTCATCTCGCAATGTTGGAACCACTTCGTGAGTGAGCCAGCTGCGTAACAGGCGATTCCCCGGTGTGTAGTGATAGACCAGCAGCGCGTAGGCACCTGATTCGCTGATCATCAGCATTTCTTCCGGCTGACCGTGGAACAGCAGCGTTAACGTTCTTCGCTGGTCTTCATCGAGCTTTCGAGTTGTTCGTTCATCTAGATACCAGCCCATCAAGCGCCCGAGATCGCGAGCGCAAAACCATGGTTGGTTTTCCAGAAGGACAGCGTGCAGAGGAAGGCTTTGACGGGTGAAGACGGTGGGAGCGAGGGGATCATGCATGACGCACCTCCGTGACTGGACGTGCTTGAAGGGCAGTTCTGACGCAGTAGATAGCCTTCGCAAGGAAGGTGAAAATTTTAGGCATTTCCATTACCTCTGTGTGATGTCAGCTTTCTTAGGGCTGGGTGCCGGGAGTTAAGAAACCCCACACAGAGGGCCGGACATATTCCCCTTTCGGGTCTTGTATTAGCCCACTCCCGGCATAACAGAGATTTTCGATACCCACGGGGATACCGTAGGCACAAAAAAGCCGCTACTGTCGGGTGCGGTCAGTCCGCTGTGTGAGGTGTTTCTTAGGCACCAGGCTCGAAGACTATTGCTCCTAGTCAAAAAAGGCAAGACCGGCAATTCGGGGTCGACTTGTGAGGGAAAATAAAATCAAAAGCCAAAAAATCTTGTAATATTTGCGCTGCTTGGATGGTGCTGTCTAAATAATTTTTAAAAAAAGGAATTAAAGTGCTTAATTGGAAGGGTTTATTAAATGACTCGCGGCGCAAAAGTAAGGGGCAGGTGGCAGTGCCGGGTGTTGAAAGTGGAAGATATCAGTTTGAACGAGACTATGATCGTATTTTATTTGCCGCGCCTACTAGGCGGTTAGCCGATAAAACTCAAGTTTTTCCACTTGATAGGAATGATAGCGTTCGTACTAGGCTTACTCATTCACACGAAGTTTCTACTCTTGCTAGAAGCATTGGCTTGAGGTTAGTTTATGAGAAAGAAGATATCTTTGCCGGCGCTGAGCCCGGGCAATTTCTTCATCGGAGCGTCCCAGCGATGTTGGCTGCGATTGGTCTGGTCCATGATTTGGGAAATCCCCCTTTTGGTCATCAAGGAGAGGTCGCCATTCAAAATTGGTTTAAAGGTAACTGTGAGGTTATTTTACGTGGAATGAGTTTCGACGATGCTAGAGATTTTTTTGGGTTTGATGGTAATGCTCAGACTGTCAGGTTGGTAACAAAGCTGCAGATATTAAATGACAGGTTTGGTTTGAACTTGACGTACGGAACACTGGCGGCGTTGATTAAATATCCCGTGCCAGTCAGCGGTGTTGATGAAAAGCAATGGAAAAAGCAAGGGTATTTTAAGTCGGAGCAAGATGTAGTAGATGATATTTGGAGGGAGACTGGGCTTGAACAAGGAATTAGGCATCCTCTCACCTATGTCATGGAGGCGTGTGATGATATTGCATACTCGGTTTTGGATGCTGAAGACACAGTGAAAAAAAGTTTTGCTTCTTACTATGATTTGCTTAGGTTTTTGAAACGTGAGTGTGGTAGTGATGAAGTTGCCGCGAGAGTTATTAAAAAATCTGAGGAAAGCAGTTCAAGTTTTGAAGGTCAAGGGTTGAGCCCTCAAGAACTAAACGAGTGCTCTATGCAAATGTTTAGAGTTTATTCAATCACAGAAATGGTTGGATCTGTGGTGGATACGTTTTCGGAAAAGGTTGATTGTCTATTAAAAGGTACACAGATTTACAATGGGCTGATTAGTGAGTCGAAGTCAAAAAAACTCTGTAAGGCTCTTAAAAGATTTGATTTTGAGTATGGGTTTAAACACAAAAGTGTTCTTGAGCTTGAGTTAAAGGGTAATACGTATATCACTGAAGTTATGGATATGTTATGGGTCGGAGTGCATGGCCGTCTTGCACAGCGGCAGCAATCAAGCACTCCTTTTGGGAAGTATGCGTACTCTCGTATCTCGGAAAGCTACAGACGAATTTTTGAGGATGAAAGTAACGATTTGCCCGTTGGTTACAAGGAAGCTCAGCTTCTGGCCGACGCGGTATCTGGGATGACAGATAGTTACCTCATCGCTCTGCATTCAGAGTTGAAGCCTTTATATGATAGCCACTGCAAATAATTTAACGACTCTTAAAAAAAGGGTGCTTAGGTTTTTTGAGTCCCCTAAGAGAGTAGAAGTGCGAAACTTTATCAGGGTTCTATCTTGTAAGGGAGAGGTTTTGGTTTTTGGAGGGCTGCTAAGGGATATTGCACTGTATGGTGGTGATAGTTTTAATTCGGATATAGATTTAGTTGTTGATTGCTCTCCGGCTGTTTTGTTTGATTTTTTTGAAGCTATGTCTCAGCTTGGTAGGAAAAATAATTTTGGAGGGTATAGAGTAAAGGTGGGAGGATGGTCGATAGATGTTTGGCCAATAAAAAAAACCTGGGCGTTTGCTAGTGGGTATGTACCGTATGTAGATAGGCGTAGCTTGCTTTTAACCACGATAACGAACTGGGATGCTATAGCTTATTCTTTCAAGGATGGAGCGTTGATTTCTCGAGATGATTATATTGAGTCTCTTACAAGAAAAGAGTTAGATGTGATTCTTGTTGAAAACCCTAATAGGCAAGGGGCTTTTTTGCGTGTGCTTAAACTTATTTTTGATAAGCGGGTAGAGGTGCTACTTCCTAGGGCGGTGGCTTATTTAAAGTCGGAATTTGAAAGATTTTCTCCGGATGAATTGTTTGTCTTACAAAAAAAAGCGTTTGGGAAGGTATATTTTTCTTTAGCGGATATAATTTTTTTTCAGAAAGAAATTTCTTTGTTAGAAAGAGATCTTTTTGGAGCGCCGATTTTTCTGAAAGGTGGTAACTTAGGTATTGAATTTCAGTGAGTGGTTGTGTTGGGGGCAGTTGAATTAAATGGTTGCGTGTAGCAAGTGCTTGGGGTGAATATAGATCTGAAAAAAAATGCCGTTTATTCTATAGAATAAACGGCGTTTTTTACATGAGGCGCACTAGTCCCAGCTCAACGCCCCACCAGTCTGATACTCAATAACCCGAGTCTCAAAGAAGTTCTTCTCTTTCTTCAAATCCATAATCTCACTCATCCACGGGAACGGATTCGTCGTCCCCGGATACTCTTCCTTCAACCCAATCTGCGACAAACGACGGTTAGCGATGAACTTCAGATAGTCCTCCATCATCGCCGCATTCATGCCGAGAACACCGCGAGGCATGGTATCCCGCGCATATTCAATTTCCAGCTGCGTCCCCTGCAGGATCATCTGCGTTGCTTCTTCCTTCATCTCGGCATCCCACAAGTGCGGGTTTTCGATTTTGATCTGGTTGATCACGTCGATACCGAAGTTCAGGTGCATCGATTCATCGCGCAGGATGTACTGGAACTGCTCGGCGACGCCGGTCATTTTGTTGCGGCGGCCCATGGACAGGATCTGGGTGAAGCCGCAGTAGAAGAAGATGCCTTCCAGGACGCAGTAGTAGGCGACCAGGTTGCGCAGCAATTCTTTGTCGGTGTCGACGGTGCCGGTTTCGAACTTCGGATCGGAGATCGAACGGGTGTACTTCAGGCCCCAGGCGGCTTTTTTCGCGACCGATGGAATCTCGTGGTACATGTTGAAGATCTCGCCTTCATCCATGGCCAACGATTCGATGCAGTACTGGTAGGCGTGGGTGTGGATCGCTTCTTCGAAGGCCTGGCGCAGGATGTACTGGCGGCACTCGGGGTTGGTGATCAGGCGGTACACGGCCAGCACCAGGTTGTTGGCGACCAGGGAGTCGGCGGTGGAGAAGAAGCCGAGGTTGCGCATGACGATGCGACGTTCGTCGTCGGTCAGGCCTTCGGGGTTTTTCCACAGGGCGATGTCGGCGGTCATGTTGACCTCTTGCGGCATCCAGTGGTTGGCGCAGCCGTCGAGATACTTTTGCCAGGCCCAGTCGTACTTGAAGGGCACGAGTTGGTTGAGGTCGGCGCGGCAGTTGATCATGCGCTTTTCGTCGACGGCGACGCGGGCGGAGGCGCCTTCGAGTTCGGCGAGGCCTTCGGCGACGTCGAGTTTGTCCAGTTCGGCCTTGGCGCGCGCGATGGCAGCGGAGTCATTGGCGGTGACGGCGCGCGCTTCGATGGCGGCGGCAGCGCCGGC
>NZ_CVTV01000027.1:0-81585 GCF_900004865.1 Pseudomonas sp. 37 R 15
TGAACTGGTCAAGTAATCTTGGACACTGATTAAGGTTCACGCCGCCAACCTTTCCTTCACGACCGGCGACCGGTAGTCGTTGTAGCTATGAGGCCTGCTGATGTTGTAGCGCGAGACATAGCGCTGCACGTCTGCTCGGGCCTCATGTTCCAGTTTGTAGCCCGTTTCAGGCACCCACTCTGATTTCAAGCTGCCAAAGAAACGCTCCATCGGGGCGTTGTCCCAGCATTCGCCTTTACGGCTCATACTCTGCCTAAACCCCTGTTTCAGCAGCTCGTTTCGGAATTTATGACTGGTGTACTGACAACCTTGGTCAGAATGAAACAACACATCCTGGGGATGGCCGCGTAGCTCAACCGCCATGCGTAGCGCTTCGCAGGTCAGGTTGGCATCAGAAATCATCGAGAACGACCAGCCCACGATCCTGCGAGCGTACAAATCCAGAACGGCGGCGAAGTACATCCACCGCTTGCCGACCTTGATATATGTCACGTCGCCACACCACACCTGATTAACCGCCGTCACATCAAATTTTCGCTTGAGCACGTGCGGCGCCACCAAGGCCTCCACGCCCGGCGACCTGTACTTATGGCGCCTGCGCTGACGGCTGGCGATGCCAGCTTCGCGCATCAAACTGCGAGCCATATAACGCCCGATACGATGCCCTTTGGCTTGTAGCTCCTTGGACAACGTACGTGCACCGGCCGACTCTCTGGACGCCTTGTGGTGCCTGACCAGCGCGGCTTTGAGCTTATCCCTCTCAGGATTTGCTCTGCCTTGGCGCTGGCGCCAGGCGTAGAAGCTACTGCGGTTGACCCCAAACGCCTGGCAACACCTTTTAACGCCGTACTGCTCGTCCAGCTCATCGATCAACGTGAATGATCTTTGGCGTCCAAAAGCAGGAGAGCACTGGCCTTTTTTAGAATTTCGATATCCAGGTCTTTCTCTCTGAGCAGAGCTTTGAGCCTCTGGATTTCTCGTTGATCAGCAGTAATCGCCTTGGCCCCTACCGGGGTCGAGCCCAAGCGTTCTTTTTGCACTTGATCGACCCAGCGGCGCAGGGCTGTGGGGCCGATATCCAGGGTGGCACACACCTCGGTAACCGGCTGACCTTCATCCAACACCATGCTGGCAGCCTTGAGCTTGAACTCACTCGAATAAGATTTACGCATAACCAAACACCTCAGATTTGGGCGCTATCATAGCGCCCGATTGAAGTGTCCAAAATCATTAGGCCAGTTCAAGCCCCCTCCCACATTTGGGGTGGTGTTTGGCTATGAAGGCGCTATCGGGCAGTTGGGTTGAACCTGCCATGGATTCTGGCCTCCTATTGAGCAGTACGGCCGGTATTCAAACGGCTGTTTTCAGGTTGTTGCCCTGCGCAAACGACCTGACGCATTTGCGCCCTTGAGCGCTTGCCAGCGCTCGGGTAATGTCATCAGACCCAAAGGACAGAGCACGCCCATGACTTCCAAGCTGGAACAACTCAAGCAATTCACCACCGTCGTAGCCGATACCGGCGATTTTTCTACCCTCGCCAAGCTCAAGCCGCAAGACGCGACTACCAACCCTTCCCTGCTGCTCAAGGCCGCGTCGATCGCAGGCTATGCCAAGCTGCTGGATGAGTGTGTGCAGGACTGCAACGGCGACGTGGGCCTGGCCAGTGACCGGTTTGCGGTGGCGGTGGGTCAAGAGATCCTGAAAGTAGTGCCGGGCCGTATTTCCACTGAGGTGGATGCCCGTCTGTCGTTCGACGAAGACGCGATACTCAAGCGTGCGCACCGTCTGATCGACCTGTACGACAAAGCAGGCGTTGGCCGTGACCGTGTGCTGATCAAGATCGCTTCCACCTGGGAAGGCATCCGCGCCGCCGAGAAGCTGGAAAAAGAAGGTATCCAGACCAACCTGACCCTGCTGTTCTCCTTCGCCCAGGCGGTGGCCTGCGCTGAAGCGGGTGTGTTCCTGATTTCGCCGTTCGTGGGCCGTATCTATGACTGGTACAAGAAGGCCAACGGCAACGACTACACCGGTTCCGATGACCCGGGCGTGCAGTCGGTGACGCGTATCTACAACTACTACAAGGCTAATGGCTACAAAACTGTGGTGATGGGTGCGAGCTTCCGCAACCTGAGCCAGATCGAGGAGTTGGCCGGGTGTGATCGCCTGACCATCAGCCCGGACCTGCTGGAGAAGTTGGCGGCGGATGAAGGCAAGCTGGAGCGCAAGTTGTCGCCAGGCCATGCCGGTGAAGCGCGCGTGCATATGACGGAGGCGCAGTTCCGTTGGGAGTCCAACGAGGACGCGATGGCGACCGAGAAGCTGGCGGAGGGGATTCGTCAGTTTGCGCGGGATCAGGAGAAGCTGGAGGCGTTGTTGACTGCCAAGTTGTAAGGCGGACGGCGACAAAAAGGGCGGCACCCTCGCGGGTGCCGCCCTTTTTTGTGTGCGCCAGTCTCTAGCCAGTCACAAATCAAATGTGGGAGGGGGCTTGCTCCCGATAGCGGGGTGTCAGGCACAGAGTCTGTGTGTGAACCTCTGCAATCGGGGGCAAGCGCCCTCCCACATTGAAATGTGTTCCGGCAGGGAGGTCGTCAGTGGCGCTCGAGGGCGTTGACGAGGTCGTGAAAGGCTTCGCGGTTGGACTCGTTCAGGCCCATGAGGATCTTGTGCGCTTCGAGCACCTTGATCCGCACGATTTCCTCGGACTGGTCCTGCGACGGCAGGTCGGTCAGGCATTCCGGGCAGGGGATCGGGCGGTCAACGATGTTGAACACCTGGTCAAAACCCATGGACTGCAGCAGCCGGGTGATGTCTTCGTGGGTGGTGACAACCGTCGGCAACAGGCCGACCTTCTGCCGCGACAGAATGGACAACTTGGCCAACAGGCCCAGGGTGGTGCTATCGATGCTGCGGGTTTCGGTCAGATCGATCACGATCGCCGAGAAGTTCAGCGCTGTGAAGATCCGCTCGATCGTCGCATCCAGCGCCGAACACAGGGTCAGGCGCACTTCACCGACAAACTTCAGGACGAAGGTCCCGTCTTGCTCGGCGAATTGGATTCTTCCGGTACTCATCAAAGATTCCTGCTCAACACCAATAGGGCGATATCATCCGGCATCTCCCCTAGCGTGGCCAATCCAAAAACCTGCCGCAGACCATCCAGGCTGCCGCCCGCCGACTTGACCTTTTGGGGCAAGGCGGCTTCTTTCTCTTTGAGTGTAGGCTCTGGAAGAAGGTCCAGGATGCCGTCGGACATCAGCGTCAGGCTGAAGGTCGGCGGCAGTTCCAGGATGTGGTCTTCATAGGTGGCTTCATTGAACAAGCCCACTGGCAGGCCACGCCCTTCCAGGTAACGCACACTGTCAGGAGTGTATAAAACCGGCATCGGCAGGTGACCGCCAATGCTGTAGGTCAAAAGACCGGTTTCTTCATCGATCACGCCGCCCACCATCGTCACGTGCTTGCCCAGCTTGCAGCTGATCAGGCCCCGGTTGATGTGGCCCAGCACCTCGGAGGGGGTGAACTCCGGCAAGGTGCCATTGCGCTTGGATTCGAACAACAACCGCGTCGTCATGAACTTCAACAACACGGTGACAAACGCGGAAGATGCACCGTGGCCGGACACGTCGGCCAGGTAGAACGCCACACGCCGTTCATCCACACGGAAATAGTCGACAAAATCCCCCGACAGGTACAACGACGGGATGATCTGGTGCGCGAACTGGAAATCGTCGATGGTCCAGGGGCTCACCGGCAGCATGTTCATCTGCACCTGGCGACCGGCGTTCTGGTCTTCCTGGAGCAGGTTCAGGCTGGCTTCAAGCTCGCGGTTGGCGGTCTCGAGCTTTTCGCGGTAGCGCTGGTTTTCCTGAAGCAGGCGTGCACGGTCCAGGGCGCGACGCACCGAGTGTTCCAGCACCGCCAGGTCTTCCAGGGGTTTGATCAGGTAATCGGCGGCGCCCAGGCGCAGGGCTTCAACGGCGTCGTTCATGACCCCGGCACCGGACACGACAATCACCGGCGTCTGCGGAGCAAGCTCGGTCACCTGGCGAATCAGCTCGAGGCCGCCCATCTGGGGCATGCGCAGGTCGCAGATCACGAGGTCGGGCTGGTCGCGCTCGAATACCTGGAGACCCTGTTGGCCGTTGCCGGCCTGCAGGACGCTGAAGCCACTGTCTTCCAAATAGGCCGCGAGGCTCGCGCGCACTACTTCGTCGTCATCGATTATCAGCAGCGTGGCACTGGTTTTTTGCATGTGGGCAAACGGCGCCAGAATTAGGTTGGCGTAGGTGGCTCGACAATGGCCGGGCTCACGTACTGGATTCGCTTTCTAGCCTCTCTGTCCTACAAAGCATTGGGATTTACCCCATGCACAACCGTAAAGCAGAGGTGCCCTTCTAAGGCGCAGACGGTACTCCCATCCGTGAGGGGTTTCAAGCTCATGCCGATGGTCGCCGAACGTCTTTACACCGCAAATCACCGGGAGTTATAAGAACGCTCATGACCACAACCCAAAGTAAGGATGGATGCTGTGAGCGAACATGAGCGCGACTACGCCGAAAAACGCGACTTCATCCGCATGCGGGTGGATGCCGATGTGTCCTTGATCCACGCCGGGCAGGAAATTGCAGGGGTCTGCCTGGACCTTTCCAGCTCCGGCATGCAGGTGCAGGCACCTCGCCAGTTCAGTGTCGGTGACTTGCTTACCGTGCGCATTGATTCCGAGCACGCCGCACTCAAAGGCCTTGAAGCCGATACAGAGGTGGTGTGGGCCAGGGCAGCGGGCGACGAACAGCATCTGGGCCTGAAGATTTTGAAAATGCGCTGATCAGCGCGCACAAAAAAGGCGACCGTTCAAAGGTCGCCTTTTTTCATTTCAAAACGTCACAGCTTAAAAGTCGTCGACAACCTTGCCGTCCTTGACCTTGAACTCACGGTTCTGCAGGTAAGCGTTACGGATAAAGGTGTACTTGTCGCCGCTGATCAGCTTCTCGCTGTCGAGCAGGCTGGCACGGACGTCGACCACGTTCAGGCCAAAGGTGCTGTTGCGCCAGCCGATATCGTTCATGTAGCGGTACGGTTGGGTGTAGCTGTCCACGTATTTGGAAGGCGCGTCACGCAACGTGCTTGGGCCGAGCAACGGGATCATCACGTAAGGACCGCTGCCGACGCCCCAGTAGCCGAGGGTCTGGCCGAAGTCTTCATCGCTGCGCTGCAGCCCCATTTTGGTGCCGACATCGATAAAGCCCAGCACGCCGAACGTGGTGTTGACCAGCAGACGGGCCGTGTCGACGCCAGCGTTATGCGGCTTGAGTTGCAGCACGTTGTTGGCCAGGTTGCCGACATCGCCGATGTTGCGGAAGAAGTTGTGAATGCCGTCCTGCACCAATTGCGGGGTGACGAACTGGTAACCCTGGGCGATTGGCTTGAGGGCGTAGGTGTCAACGGTGTCGTTGAAGGTGAAGATAGGGCGGTTGACGCTTTCCCATGGATCATCTTCCGTCGCGGCCTGGGCGGCGAACGGTGCCAACAGGACGGTGGCACACAGCGACAACTGAGCGAAGTACTGGCTCCAGCGCATAGCTTTTGCTCCTTGAATGGTCTGTCATGGGCGCTATGCCCTGAATAAGGCCGTCAGTATATGACGGAAGTGTCGATTTAGGCAGCCGCATGGAAACGACTTTCATGATTTGGACAAAATTCCTACAAATACGCCCTCATGTCATCCACTTGTCATGCCGCCCCGATAGCGTTGCAGCTATTTCAGGGACGTTCAGATGCCACATGCCGAGATAGCCGTCGCCACTGCCCC
This sequence comes from Pseudomonas sp. 37 R 15, assembly GCF_900004865.1. NCBI lineage: Bacteria > Pseudomonadati > Pseudomonadota > Gammaproteobacteria > Pseudomonadales > Pseudomonadaceae > Pseudomonas > Pseudomonas sp. 37 R 15. The sequence goes on from NZ_CVTV01000027.1 coordinate 5,813, forward strand.
CGCGTTGACCGCCGTGTTGTTTGGCCTGAGTGGCTGCCTGGTGGACTTCGGTTCCCAGGCCCGTAGCGACACACCCACCCCAGACTCGCAGGCCACGCCCGGGGCGCTGAAAATCCTGCGCAGCCTGAAGGAACAAGGCGTGCCCTGCGCCTGGCTGGATGAACTACCCGCCTCTGTCACCGCCCCACTGGCCGCTACCCTGCCCGCCTGGCTCAGGGCCACCTCGCCTTCCACCATCCGCTGGCCGGCGCCCCACGCCTGCTGGCAAGCCTTGATGGAGCTGAACATCGAACGCCTGGAGGGCTGTGTGCTGGTCAGCGGCGAACCGCGCCTGCTGCAATCGGGCTTGAACGCCGGGCTGTGGACCATCGGCCTGGCCTCCTGTGGCTCGCTGTGCGGCGTGGCACCGGAGCAATGGCAGGCGCTGAGCGAAAAGGAACGCGAGTACAAGCGCGGCAAAGCCACCGTGGCGCTCTATGGATTAGGTGTGCACTCGGTGATCGATCACCTCGGCGAACTCGGCACGTGCCTGGCCGACATCCGCCTGCGCCGCCTCAAAGGCGAGAAGCCCTGACAAGGATCATGCACAGTTGGCGCCGGTGGATTAATCTACAGGTCAGTTCGTAGACCTTTCCCGGCGTGCCGCGGTCTATGCCAGTGCCTATCGATAAAAGGAAAGAATGTCATGCCTGATCGCAAAAAACTGGAAGAACAGGTCGAGATCCTGCGCGGGCAGCTGGAACAGGAACCGCCGCTGCCGGAAGAAAAACGTGAAGCGCTGGAAGCCTTGATTGCCAAGTTTGAAGTGCAACTTGAACTGGAGCCGGCCACCCAGTCGCCCAGTATTTCCGACGACGTGAATCAAGCGGCCATAGAGTTCGACGCTGAACACCCGGTCATTTCCGGGACATTGCGCAATATCATGATCACCCTGGGCAACATCGGCATCTAACCTGCCAGCCAACCAAGCACCGATGCAAAATGTGGGAGGGGGCTTGCCCCCGATAGCGGAGTGTCAGTCACAGCATCTGTGTCTGAACCCCTGCAATCGGGGGCAAGCCCCCTCCCACATTTGGTTTGTGTGCAGGCTTACTGGCGCGCCAGGCGTACGTTCTGGAACGCCACATCCTCGGTACTGCGATACGGGTTGATATCCAGCCCACCCCGCCGCACATACCGCGCATACACGGTCAACTTCTCCGGTTTGAGCAAGCGCTGCAAGTCCAGGAAGATGCGTTCCACGCACTGCTCATGGAAGTCCGAGTGCTGACGGAAGCTCACCAGGTACTCCAACAGGCTGGCGTGATCCAGCGCCGCACCGCGGTACTCCACCACCACACTGCCCCAATCGGGCTGGCTGGTGACCGGGCAGTTGGATTTGAGCAGGTGGCTGTGCACGCTCTCCTCCACCACACGCGAGTCATCACAGCGCAACAGTTCCGGGCGCGGATGTTCGTAGCTGCTGACGTTGATATCCAGATCATCGATGCACACGCCCGGCAACGCCATCACGCCTTGCGCCTCGATTTCGGCCAGGCTCCGAAGGCGTACGCTGACCGGCTTGCCGGCGGCGGCGCTGAGGTCGTTGCGCAGGGTCTCTTCCAGACCGTGGGTGTCGGCGAACGCGGTCTGGTTCAACGAGTTGAGGTACAGCTTGAAGGACTTGGACTCGATGATGTTCGGCGAGTCGGCAGGGATGCTGAACTCACCGATGGCCACCACCGGCTTACCGGACGGCAGCAACCAGGACAGTTCGAAGCAGTTCCAGAAATCCACACCCTTGTAAGGCAGGGTCTCGGCGCTCAGGCCCAGTTCGGCCCATTTGGCGGCGCGAGGGATCGGGAACAGCAACGAAGGGGTGTACGTGGAGATGTATTCACTGGACTTGCCCAGCGGCGAATGTTCGGCTGCGGGATGCATGGCGGAAACCTGGCTAAATAAACCGCGCCAGTCTACCAGCCTTTGCTCCCGCCCTTAAGGAACGCCTTACTCAACGGTCAGCGTGCCGACCATGCCCGCCTGGTAATGGCCGGGAAGATTGCAGGCGAACTCAAGGCCCGTGGCCTTGGTAAAGGTCCAGGTCAGCTCGGCGGTGTTGCCGGGCTCGACCAGCACACTATTGGGATCATCGTGCTTCATCGCACCATGCCCCATTTTACTGTGGTCCATAGCGCCCATACCGGTGGCCGTGAGCATGCCGCTGGCCTGCATCTGCAACATTTCCTTCTGATGTTCGGCGTGCATGGCCGCGTCGCCCAGGTTGAATTCGTGGAGCAACTGGCCTTTGTTGACCAGTACAAAACGAACGGTCTCACCGGCCTTTACGTCCAGGGACTTGGGCGAGAAGGAAATATCCTGCAGCGTCACCTCCACCGTACGTGTGGCTTTGTCAGCCGGTGCCGGTTGGCCAAACGCGTAGGTGCGAGACGCATCAGCCAGTGCATTGAAGCTCAACGCCAGCAGGCAGCCCGCCAGCAACAGGGGTGTACGCAACGCCATCTCTCTTCTCCAAAAATACATAACCCGCTTGGGCAGCACTCTAAGATAAGCCCGCTGCCAGCGAGCTGACTGCTAGATTACAACTTTGTCAGGTTACCCCGTTGGCGCGCTCAGCCGCTTATTGTGGTAGGAGCGAGCTTGCTCGCGAAGAACATCAGCACGCCGCGTCAAGCCAGAGAGTACGCGTTATCGTTGACGTTTTTCGCGAGCGAGCTCGCGCCTACAGGGAAGCGTCCATCCTTTGCCAAGAGCCTTACATGAAACTGCTGATCGTCGAAGACCAACCGAAAACCGGCCACTATTTGCGCCAGGGCCTGGCAGAAGCCGGGTTTACCACCGAGTTGGTGGCCGACGGCACCAGCGGTCAGCACCTGGCGCTGACCGGCGACTATGACTTGTTGATCCTCGACGTGATGCTGCCCGGCCGTGATGGCTGGCAAATCCTGCAAGCGGTGCGCAGCGCCGGCCTCGACATGCCGGTGTTGTTTCTTACCGCACGCGACGCGGTGGAGGATCGCGTCCACGGCCTGGAGCTGGGCGCCGACGATTACCTGGTCAAGCCCTTCGCCTTCTCCGAGCTGCTCGCCCGCGTGCGCAGCCTGTTACGGCGTGGCAGCAGCGCGCCGCAGGACACCCACCTGCAACTGGCCGACCTGCGCCTGGACCTGATCCGCCGCCGCGTCGAACGCAGCGGCCAGCGCATCGACCTCACCGCCAAGGAGTTTTCCCTGCTGGAGCTGCTGCTGCGCCGCCAGGGCGAAGTGCTGCCCAAGTCGCTGATCGCCTCGCAGGTGTGGGACATGAATTTCGACAGTGACACCAACATCATCGAAGTGGCGATCCGCCGCCTGCGCCTGAAAGTCGACGATGCCTTTCCCAACAAGCTGATACACACCGTGCGCGGCATGGGCTATGTACTGGAGGAGCGTTTCACGTGATCCAGCGCCTTTCCCTCGCCAGCCGCCTGGCACTGCTGTTTGCCGCGTGCACCGCCGTGGTTTCGCTGCTCGCCGGCGTGTTGTTCAACCACGCCAGCGAGGCGCACTTTATCGAGCTGGACCAACAGCAATTGGACAGCCGGCTGGTGGTGCTGCGCAACACGTTGCAGGGTGTCGACTCGCCGCAGGCCTTCGCCCAACGCGAGCCCCAACTGCGCGCCGACCTCAGCCATCAACCCGACCTCACCTTGCGCATAACCGCAGCCGGCCAGCGCTGGCTTGACCAGGCGCCGGGCGTTGCGTTGCCCGACGCACCCGGCCTGCACAGTCTGCAACAGGCAGGCACCGCCTATCGCGTGTACAACGCGCCCTTGAGCCCCGGCCAACCTGGCTCAGCGCAGTTGACCCTAATACTCGACATCACCCACCACCAGCATTTTCTGCAACGCATGCAGCGCTTGATCTGGCTGACCGTCGGCCTCTCGGCCCTGGCCACCGCGCTGCTCGGCGCCTGGGCGGCGCGCAGCGGGTTACGGCCCTTGCGGCGTATGGGCGAAGTCGCCGCCGGCGTGTCCGCCCACTCCCTGACGCAACGCTTGCCGCAGCAACAGATGCCGGTCGAACTGGCGGAGTTGGCGCAGACCTTCAATGCCATGCTGGGCCGTCTGGACGACGCATTCCAGCGCCTCTCGGCCTTCTCCGCCGATATCGCCCATGAACTGCGCACACCGCTGTCGAACCTGCTGACCCAGACCCAGGTCATCCTCACCCAGCCGCGCCCACTGGAGGATTACCGTGAAGCGCTGCACAGCAACCTGGAGGAATTGCAGTGGATGGCGCAATTGGTCAACGACATGCTGTACCTGGCCAAAGCCGATCACGGTTTGCTGATGCCCAAGTGCGAACCTCTGGCACTGGCCGATGAAGTCGAGGCGCTGCTGGAGTTTTTTGCGCTGCTGGCCGAAGACGCACAGGTTTCGTTGGGGTGTGAAGGCCACGCCCACGCGGCCGGTGATCGCGGCATGTTGCGCAGGGCCCTGTCCAATCTGTTGGAGAATGCACTCAGGTTTACCCCGGCGGGCGGCGAGGTGCGGGTGCGCTTGGCAGAGGATGAACGCGGCGTGAGGCTGACGGTTGAGAACACCGGGGAAGGTATTCCGAAAGATGTATTACCTAAACTGTTCGATCGCTTCTACCGGGCCGATCCGGCGCGGCGCGAGGGCAGCAGCGAGCATGCGGGGCTGGGGCTGGCGATTACCCAATCGATTGTGCGAGCGCACGGGGGGAGGATTTATTGTGAATCTGAGGCGGGGTGGACACGGTTTGTGATTGAGTTACCCAGGGGAGATTGATGCAAGCCGGGCCGGCGCTATCGGGGGCAAGCCCCCTCCCACAGTGGACCGCATTTATTCAGGAGAAATGAGGTCAAAATGTGCGAGGGGGCTTGCCCCCGATAGCGGTCTCAACGACTACGAATACCTGAGCGCATGCGCCGGCTCGATCTTCGCCGCGCGATATGCCGGGTAAATCGTCGCCAGGAAGCTCAGCACAAACCCCGCCGAGCAAATCAGCAACACATCGCCACCTTGCAGCTCGGACGGCAGGTTACTGACGAAGTACACGTCCGAACTGAAGATATGCTGCCCGCTCACCCGCTCCAGCCAGCCCACCAGTTCGCTCACGTTCAGCGCCGCAATCACGCCCAGCACGCCGCCGATCAGGGTGCCGACCACGCCGATCACCGTGCCCTGCACCATGAAGATCGCCATGATCTGCCGAGGCGTGGCGCCGATGGTACGCAGGATCGCGATGTCGGCGCCCTTGTCGTTCACCACCATGATCAAGGTGGCAATGATGTTGAAGGCGGCCACCGCGACGATCATCAGCAGCAACAGGCCGATCATGGTCTTTTCCATCTTCATCGCACTGAACAGGCTGCCCTGGGTGTGGGTCCAGTCGTCGGCCTTGTACGCCGCGCCGAGGCTGGCGGCGATATCCGCCGAGACGTTGGGCGCCGCGTACAGGTCGGTCACCGCCAGGCGCACGCTCTGCACCTGGTTGGGTTGCCAATGCTGTATTTCGGCCGCGTCGGCCATGTTGATCAAGGCCATGGAACCGTCCAGTTCGGCACCCACCTTGAAGATACCCACCACGTTCAAACGCTGCATACGTGGGGTAATGCCGCCCGGCGCGGTGCTGATTTCCGGCACGATCAAGGTCAGTTTGTCGCCGACATTGAGGCGGAAGCGGCGTGCGGTGATGTCGCCGATCACCACACCGAACTCGCCGGGTTTCAGGTCGTCCAGTTTGCCGCGCACGATATGCTGGGCCACGATCGACACCTTGCCTTCCTGGGCCGGGTCGACGCCGCTGATCTCAATCGGCTGCATCGCGCCCTTATAGGAGAACATGCCATCCATCTGTGTGAACGGTACCGCCGCCGTCACTTGCGGGTTCTTCATCGCGGCAGCGGCCACCGGCTGCCAGTCATCGATCGGCTTTACGCCGACGATGGTAGCGTGGGGCACCATGCCAAGGATGCGCGAGCTCATTTCGCGCTGGAAGCCGTTCATCACCGAGAGCACCACGATCATCGCCAAGACGCCCAGGGCGAGGCCGATCATCGAGGTCATCGAGATAAACGAGACAAAACGGTTGCGGCGTTTGGCGCGGGTATAGCGCGTGCCGATGAAAATCGATAACGGTCTGAACATTCGCGTGCACCGCCTGAAAAAATAAAAAAGCCCGGCCTCGAAAAACCGGGCTTGCAGCCACTCAGATAGCGACCAGATGACCTTCCTGCAAATGCAGTACGCGGTCCATCTGACGGGCCATGCTCATGTCGTGGGTCACCACCAGGAACGCGGTGCGCATCTGGGTGCTCAGCTCCAGCATCAAGTCCTTGATGCCCTGGGCCGTGTGGGAATCGAGGTTGCCGGTGGGCTCGTCGAGCATCACCAGGCCTGGGTTGTTCACCAGCGCACGGGCGATGGCCACGCGCTGGCGCTCACCGCCGGACAGCTCGGCCGGCTTGTGCTCCAGGCGATGGCCGAGGCCGACGCGCTCCAGCAAGGCGGTGGCACGCTGGCGCGCCTCGGGGATCGCGGTCTTGCCGATCAGCAGTGGCATGCACACGTTTTCCAGGGCGGTGAATTCCGGCAGCAGGTGGTGGAACTGGTACACAAAACCCAACGAGCGGTTGCGCAACTGACCACGGGCCTTTTCATTCAGGGCCGAGAGTTCTTCACCGGCCAGCCATACACTGCCCTGGGACGGCGTGTCGAGGCCGCCCAACAGGTTGAGCAAGGTACTTTTACCGGAACCGGAGCTGCCGACGATCGCCACGCGCTCGCCGGGGTGCAGTTCAAGTTGCAGGTTGGCCAGCACCACCACGGATTCCGGGCCTTCCTCGTAGGATTTGCCCAGGTTGCGGCAGCTCAGGATTGCTTTTTCACTCATGCCCGATTCACTCATAACGTAATGCCTGTGCTGGCTGGGTACGTGCCGCGCGCCAGGCTGGATACAGGGTGGCAAGGAAACTCAGGACCAACGCGGCACCGCCCACCATCAGCACGTCCTGGGCCTGAACCTGGGAGGGCAAGTAGTCGATGAAATAGACGTCGGCGTTGAGGAATTTGTGTCCGAGCACTTGTTCAAGCAGGGCGATGGCGGCGCTGACATTCAACGCGGCGAGAATGCCGACGGCGGTGCCGATCAGGGTGCCGACCACGCCGATCACCGTGCCCTGCACCATGAAGATCGCCATGATCTGGCCCGGCGTGGCGCCCAGGGTGCGCAGGATGGCGATGTCGCCCTTCTTGTCATTCACCACCATCACCAGCGTGGAGATGATGTTGAAGGCGGCCACGGCGACGATCAGCAACAGCAGCAGGCCGATCATGGCTTTTTCCATGCGGATGGCCTGGTACAGGTTGCCGTGGGTGCGGGTCCAGTCGCGGGCGTAGTACTCGGATTCACCCAGATGCTGGGCAATCTCCCAGGCGCCGCGTGGCGCATCGAACAGGTCGTTGAACTTCAGGCGCAGGCCCTGCACCTGGTCCGGCTGCCAGCGATGCAGGCGGGCCAGGTCAGTGAGATTGGTCAACCCGAGGTAGCCGTCGATCTCGCCGGCGCCCACATGAAAGGTGCCGACCACGGTAAAACGCTTCATGCGCGGGAACATGCCGGCCGGGGTCACGGTGACCTCCGGCGCGACGAAGGTCAGCTTGTCGCCAACGCTTACGCCGAGCTTGGCCGCCGCCTTGTCGCCGATGATGATGCCGAAGCTGCCGGGCGCCAGGTCATCAAGCCTGCCCTGCAGCATGAACTTGTCGATGATCGAGACGTTGCGCTCCTGGGCCGGGTCGACGGCATTGAGCAGGATCTTCTGCACCTTGCCGTCATTGGTCAGCAGCCCCTGCATCTGGGTAAACGGCGCAACGGCCAGCACCTTGGGGTTCTGCTTGACCTTGGCGGCCAGGCTTTGCCAGTCGCTGATGGGCGCATCGGCCTCGATGGTCGCGTGGGGCACCATGCCCAGCACGCGGGTGCGCATCTCATGATCGAAGCCGTTCATCACCGACAGCACCACGATCATCACGACCACGCCCAGGGCGAGACCGATCATCGAGGTCAGGGAAATGAACGACACAAAATGATTGCGACGCTTTGCACGGGTATAACGCGTGCCGATAAATACGAAGAGAGGTCTGAACATGTCGGGGCTTGTTCGGAGGAAAAGAAGACGTCCCGGTGGCGGGGTCTGGTCAGCAGCTTTACACTCAGACCATTACCGTTACCTGGGGTTCGCCATGTCGACATTAGATGAAGAAGAGCGCCGCGAATACTACCGTATCGACGACATGATCGCACTCCAAATCAAAAGCCTGTCGGCTCCCGACGCGGCGAGCAAGGAAGTGTTGCTGGATGATTCGCCGCTGTTCAATCTGCTCAGTGAATTGCACCTCAGCGAATTCGAAGCCCAGCACCTGCTGCGCCAGATCAACGAAAAAGACCGCAGCCTGGCGGCGTTCCTCAAAGTGCAGAACAAGCGCCTGGACCTGCTCAGCCAGGTCATGGCCCGCGGGCTGCTCAGTGAGGTAGGCGCGCCGCAGCCGGTGATCCTTTCCGAAGGCGGCATCGATTTCCAGCACCCTACGCCGCTGGCTCCCGACACGCACCTGGCGGTCAAGCTGGTGCTGATGCCCCAGGCGCTCGGCCTGCTGTTGCGCGCGCGCGTGACCCATTGCGATCCCAAGGGCGACGGCTTCGATGTGGGCACGGAATTCGAATCCATGACCGACGCCCAACGCCAGCTGCTGGCGCGCTACATCCTGCAGAAACAGGCCCAGGAACGCCGCCTGGCGCGAGAACAAAGCGACGATCTCTGAATGCGTATTCACGACGCCAGCCATCCTGGCGCAAAGGAGCAACTGTGACCCTGATTTACGGCCATCGCGGTGCCAAAGGCGAAGCACCGGAAAATACCCTGACCAGCTTTCAGGAATGCCTCAAGCACGGCGTACGCCGCTGCGAACTGGACCTGCACCTGTCCATGGACGGCGAACTGATGGTCATCCACGACCCCACCCTCAAGCGCACGGCCGACCGACGCGGCAAAGTCGTCGAGTACTCGGCGGCGGACCTGGTGAACATGGATGCGCGCAAAGGCGGCCCGGGCTGGGTCAGCCCCTGCCCGATTCCGCGCCTGGAGGAATTGTTCGAAAAGTGCGACTTCGACCACTGGCAGCTGGAAGTCAAAAGCGCTTCGCGCACCCGCGCCGCCACCACCGTGCTGGCGATCCGCGAGATGGCCGTGCGCTTTGGCCTGATGGACAAAGTCACCGTCACCTCAAGTTCGCGGGAAGTGCTCAAAGCGGCGGTTGAACTCACACCCGACCTGTCACGCGGGCTGGTTGCCGAATATGCCTGGCTCGACCCGTTGAAGGTCGCGCAGAACTATGGCTGTGAGTATCTGGCGTTGAACTGGACGCTGTGCACCCCCGAGCGGCTGGAAAAAGCCCAGCGCCAGGGTTTGCATGTATCCGTGTGGACGGTCAACGAACCTGCGCTGATGCGCAGGCTCGCCGACTTCGGCGTAGATAGCCTGATTACAGACTTTCCCGGTTTGGCCACTGCCACCCTCGGGAATTACTGAAATCGGTCTCCCCGGCCGGCTCAGGCCACCGGCCGGAGCCGCTCAAAAAAGCCGGTTGAGGCCGTCGTAGGCCGCTACCCGATAGGCTTCGGCCATGGTCGGGTAGTTGAACGTGGTGTTGACGAAATACTTGAGCGTATTCAGATCACCCGGCTGATTCATGATCGCCTGGCCAATGTGCACGATCTCCGACGCCTGGTAGCCGAAGCAATGTACGCCGAGCACTTGCAGGGTTTCACGGTGGAACAGGATCTTCAGCATGCCTTGCGGCTCACCGGCAATCTGCGCACGCGCCATGCTCTTGAAGAACGCCTTGCCCACTTCGTACGGCACCTTGGCCTTGGTCAGTTCGTGCTCGTTCTTGCCGATCGAGCTGATCTCGGGAATGGTATAGATCCCGGTCGGCACGTCGTTCACGTAGCGCCAGCTGCCGTTGTCGACAATGCTGCCGGCCGCCGAGCGGCCCTGGTCATGGGCGGCGCTGGCCAGGCTTGGCCAGCCGATCACGTCACCGGCGCCGTAGATGTTGGTCACGCAGGTGCGGTAGTTCTCGTCCACCTCGATCTGGCCACGGCTGTTGACCTTGACCCCGATGTTCTCCATGCCCAGCTTGTCGGTGTTGCCGGTACGCCCGTTACACCACAGCAAGGCATCGGCCTTGATCTTCTTGCCGGACTTGAGGTGCAGGATCACCCCGTTGTCCAGGCCTTCAACGCGCTCGTACTCTTCGTTGTGACGCACGGTGATGTTGTTGTTGCTGAAGTGGTAGCTCAACGCCTGGGAAATTTCCGAGTCGAGGAAGCTCAGCAACTGGTCACGGTTGTCCACCAGCTCCACCAGTACACCCAGGCCGCTGAAGATCGAGGCGTATTCACAGCCGATCACGCCAGCGCCGTAGATAATCAGTTTGCGCGGGGTGTGACCCAGGCTCAGGATGGTGTCGCTATCGTAGATACGCGGGTGGTGGAAATCGATGTCCGCCGGGCGATATGGGCGCGAGCCGGTGGCGATGATGATGTGCTTGGCCACCAGTTTCTCGACCACGCCGTTGGCGCAGACCACTTCGACGGTCTGCTCGTCGGCGAAGCTGCCGGTGCCGAAGAACAGGTCGACGCGGTTGCGGGCATAGAAGCCGGTGCGCGACGCGACTTGCTTGGAAATGACTTTCTCGGCGCTTTTCAACACGTCCGGGAACGAGAACCAGCGCGGCTCACCAATCGCCCGAAACATCGGGTTGGTGTTGAATTGCATGATCTGGCGCACGGAGTGACGCAACGCCTTGGACGGGATGGTACCCAGGTGGGTGCAGTTGCCGCCGACCTGGCGACGGCTGTCGACCATCGCCACCTTGCGTCCTGCCTTGGCAGCGTTCATCGCCGCGCCTTCTCCAGCCGGGCCGGAACCCAGTACCACCACGTCGTAGTTGTAGACAGCCATGCGTACTCCTCAGAACAGGCCAGGCGTACGGTTGGGCGCCTGGCTAAATCATGCCGCGGCCAGCGGGCATGAAGGACAATTTGGCTCAAGTGTGTGAACCGGGGCACAGTCTATATAAGGCTCAACGCCGCGCACATTAACCCTTGGTCGCGTCGTAGGCCAGTGTTGCCATACTAACAGGGCGCAAAGCAGCGTCGATTCAAGGATCAGCCATTATGCGACAACTCTTTATCGGTTTGATGCTGATGATGTCGATCACGGCCCGGGCCAGTGATGCAGATCGACTCAAGCAGGCTGGCTTCCCCGCGCAGGTCGAGGGGTTGGCGCTGAAAAACCAGGCGGTGCTCAATTATCTCTGGGCGGATGTGTATGCGGCGGCGCTGTACGCGCCTGCTGATCTGACCGCAAAGCAAGCCTGGGACCAACAGAAAGCGTTGCGCCTGATGCTGTATTACTTTCGCAACATCGATCGCGCGGATGTGATCAAGGCGGCCAGCGCCACCCTGGAACGCCAGCAAGCCAATGCCGGCTTGAATCCAGAGATAGACAAGCTACACGCCCGCTTTCGGGATATTCGCAGCGGTGACCGCTATGCCCTGGATTTTCGCCCGGGCCGTGGTTTGAACCTGGAGATCAATGGCCAGGTGGTGTTCAGCAGTGGCGATGACGCACTGGCGAGGGCTTACCTGGGCATCTGGCTGGCGCCCAGTGGGCTGTCTGATGAGTTGCGCGGCCAGTTGCTCAATTAGGGTCGGCCTTAACACCGCCATCGGGGGCAAGCCCCCTCCCACATTGGTATGTGTTCACAAATCAAACTGTGGGAGGGGGCTTGCCCCCGATGAGGCCCTCCCAGGCACCACAAAACCCGCAGGCATAAAAAAGCCCCGAACCAGTCGGGGCCTTTTTCATTCAACACTCAGGCTTAGCGCGGAAACGCCGGCGGGTTGACCCCGGCCATGTCTTCCATCACGCGAACCACCTGGCAGCTGTAGCCGAACTCGTTGTCGTACCACACGTACAGCACAACGCGATTGTCCTGGCTGATGGTCGCTTCGGCGTCCACCACACCGGCGTGGCGCGAGCCGACGAAGTCGGTAGACACCACTTCCTGGGAATTGACGAAGTCGATCTGCTTGTGCAGATCGGAGTGCAGCGCCATGTAGCGCAGGTACTCGTTCATCTCTTCACGGGTGGCGGCTTTCTCAAGGTTCAGGTTGAGAATGGCCATCGACACGTTCGGCGTCGGTACCCGGATCGCGTTACCGGTCAGCTTGCCGGCCAGCTCAGGCAGGGCCTTGGCGGCAGCGGTGGCGGCACCGGTCTCGGTGATCACCATGTTCAGCGCGGCGCTGCGGCCACGGCGGTCGCCCTTGTGGAAGTTGTCGATCAGGTTCTGGTCGTTGGTGTAGGAGTGAACAGTCTCGACGTGGCCGTTGACGATGCCGAACTTGTCATTCACAGCTTTGAGCACCGGCACGATGGCGTTGGTGGTGCAGGAAGCGGCGGACACAATCTTGTCGTCAGCAGTGATTTCGGCGTGATTGATACCGTGCACGATGTTCTTGAGCTTGCCCTTGCCAGGCGCGGTCAGAACAACGCGGTCGACACCCGGGCAGGCAAGGTGCTGGCCCAGGCCCTCGGCATCGCGCCATACGCCGGTGTTGTCCACCAGCAGGGCGTCCTTGATGCCGTACTGGGTGTAATCCACCTCGGATGGGTTCTTCGCGTAGATCACCTGGATCAGGTTGCCGTTGGCGGTGATGGTGTTGTTTGCTTCGTCGATGACGATGGTGCCGTTGAACGGACCGTGTACCGAATCGCGGCGCAAGAGGCTGGCGCGCTTGGTCAGGTCGTTCTCGGCGCCTTTGCGCACCACGATGGCACGCAGGCGCAGGCCGTCGCCGCCGCCGGTTTTTTCGATCAGGATGCGCGCCAGCAGGCGGCCGATACGACCGAAGCCGTAGAGCACCACGTCGGTGCCTTTGCGGGCAGCGGCGTTTTGCTGGCCGATCACCTCGGCCATTTCTTCACGCACGAACTGCTCGGCGCTGCGACCCGCGCCTTCCTTGCGGAATTTGTAGGCCAGCTTGCCCAGGTCGACCGAAGCCGCGCCGAGCTTGAGCTCGCTCATGGCCTTGAGCAGTGGGAATGTTTCGTGGACGGAGAGTTCGCTGTCGTCGGCAGAACGGTGGCGCGCAAAGCGGTGCGCCTTGAGAATCGCGATGACGGACTGGTTGATCAGGCTGCGGCCATAGATCGAGCTCACCACATTGTTATTGCGGTACAGCTGACCGATAAGCGGAATCATCGCTTCAGCGAGTGCTTCACGGTCGATCCATTCACCAAGACACTGGTCGGGCTTCTGAGTCACGGGAACCTTCCACATGTAGGGGCTGAAAAAAGGGGCTACATTATGTCGTCCGACTGACCGTTGAGCAATGCGCGACAGGCAACAAAAACCCCTTGCAAAAAAATACCACCGCGCTACAGCCCAGGAAATACGCGGGTTCCAGAAGGCCACTAGTTTCACGAGCAGGCCGACTTGTCCGTAACCCTCCTAAACATTCGCGCATTTTGGCACTACATATTGAGTCAAAACCCACGATTGTTTGTCTTAGCCACTACATTTCCAACAAACCGTAATAGGCGCAGTCAGCAACTGACAGGCGGCACCTCAGGCCGTTACAATTACCGACTTTGTCGCAACGCTTGGAGCTCAACCTTCCGTGCCCGTTCTGCGTCTACCGCTACTCCCTGCCGCGGCAGGTAAACAGCACTGGGGCAACCTGCCCGGTGCCGCCCTGAGCCTGGCCATTGCCGAGGCTGCCAGTGCAGCCAAGCGCTTTACCCTGCTGCTGACCGCCGACAGCCAAAGCGCCGAACGGTTGGAGCAGGAGCTGAGCTTCTTCGCCCCCGATTTGCCGGTGCTGCATTTCCCGGACTGGGAAACCCTGCCCTACGACCTGTTCTCGCCGCACCAGGACATCATTTCCCAGCGCATCGCCAGCCTGTACCGCCTGCCGGAACTGGCTCACGGCGTGCTGGTGGTGCCGATCACCACTGCCCTGCATCGCCTGGCGCCGACCAAATTCCTGCTCGGCAGCAGCTTGGTGCTGGACATCGGCCAGAAGCTTGATGTGGAGCAGATGCGCACGCGCCTGGAGGCCAGCGGCTACCGCTGCGTCGACACGGTGTACGAGCACGGTGAGTTTGCGGTGCGCGGTGCGCTGATCGACCTGTTCCCGATGGGCAGCAAGTTGCCGTATCGCATCGACCTGTTCGATGACGAGATCGAAACGCTGCGCACCTTCGACCCGGAAAACCAGCGCTCCATCGATAAAGTCGAGTCGATCAAGTTGCTGCCGGCACGGGAATTTCCCCTGCAAAAAGACGCGGTCACGCGTTTCAAGGCGCGCTTTCGCGAGCGCTTCGACGTGGACTTCCGCCGTTGCCCGATCTTCCAGGACTTGAGTAGCGGGATTACCCCGGCCGGTATCGAGTACTACCTGCCGCTGTTCTTCGATGAAACCTCCACCCTCTTCGACTACCTGCCCCAGGACACCCAGGTGTTCTCGCTGCCGGGCATCGAACAGGCGGCGGAAAACTTCTGGAACGACGTACGCAACCGCTACGAAGAGCGCCGCGTCGACCCGTCCCGGCCTTTATTGCCGCCTGCCGAATTGTTCCTGCCGGTCGAAGACTGCTTCGCCCGCCTGAAAAGCTGGCCGCGCGTTGTGGCCAGCCAGCAGGATGTGGACGCCGGCAGTGGCCGCGAGCGCTTCCCCGCAGCGGCGCTGCCGGATTTGGCTATCCAGGCCAAAGCCACACAGCCGCTGGAGGCGCTGTCCAACTTCCTCGGCGACTTCCCTGGCCGCGTGCTGTTTACCGCAGAGTCCGCCGGCCGCCGCGAGGTGCTGCTGGAGTTGTTGGAGCGCCTGAAGCTGCGACCGAAGACCGTCGACAGCTGGCCGGATTTTGTAAACAGTAAAGAACGCCTGGCGATCACCATCGCACCGTTGGATGAAGGCCTGTTGCTGGATGATCCGGCCCTGGCACTGATCGCCGAGAGCCCGCTGTTCGGCCAACGCGTGATGCAGCGTCGCCGCCGCGAAAAACGCGCCGATGCCAATAACGATGCGGTGATCAAGAACCTCACCGAACTGCGCGAAGGCGCGCCCGTGGTGCACATCGACCACGGCGTGGGCCGCTACCTCGGTTTGCAAACCCTGGAAATCGACAACCAGGCCGCCGAATTCCTTACCATGGAATACGCCGAAGGCGCCAAGCTCTACGTGCCGGTGGCCAGCCTGCACTTGATCGCGCGCTACACCGGCAGCGATGACGCGCTGGCGCCCTTGCATCGCCTGGGCTCCGAAACCTGGCAGAAAGCCAAGCGCAAGGCCGCCGAACAGGTGCGCGACGTGGCTGCCGAATTGCTCGACATCTACGCCCGCCGTGCCGCGCGCGAAGGTTATGCGTTCGCCGACCCGAAAGCCGACTACGCCACCTTCAGCGCCGGCTTCGCCTTCGAAGAAACCCCCGACCAGCAGACCACCATCGAAGCGGTGCGCGCCGACATGCTCGCGCCCAAGCCGATGGACCGCCTGGTGTGCGGCGATGTGGGCTTCGGCAAGACCGAAGTGGCGATGCGCGCAGCTTTCATTGCGGTGCACGGTGGCCGTCAAGTCGCGATTCTGGTGCCAACCACCCTGCTCGCCCAGCAGCACTACAACAGCTTTCGCGACCGCTTTGCCGATTGGCCGGTGACGGTGGAAGTGATGAGCCGCTTCAAATCGGCCAAGGAAGTCAATGCCGCGATTGCCGACCTGGCCGAAGGCAAGATCGATATCGTGATCGGCACGCACAAGCTGCTGTCGGACGATGTGAAGATCAAGAACCTGGGCCTGGTCATCATCGACGAAGAACACCGCTTCGGCGTGCGCCAGAAGGAGCAACTCAAGGCCCTGCGCAGTGAAGTCGACATCCTCACCCTCACCGCCACGCCGATTCCACGCACGCTGAACATGGCGGTGTCGGGCATGCGCGACCTGTCGATCATCGCCACGCCGCCGGCGCGCCGCCTGTCGGTGCGCACCTTCGTGATGGAGCAGAACAAAAGCACGGTCAAGGAAGCGCTGCTGCGCGAATTGCTGCGCGGTGGCCAAGTGTATTACCTGCACAACGATGTGAAGACCATCGAGAAGTGCGCCGCCGACCTCGCCGAACTGGTGCCGGAAGCGCGTATCGCCATCGGCCACGGGCAGATGCGCGAGCGCGAACTCGAACAGGTGATGAGCGACTTCTACCACAAGCGCTTCAACGTGCTGATCGCCTCGACCATCATCGAGACCGGTATCGACGTGCCCAGCGCCAACACCATCATCATCGAGCGCGCCGACAAGTTCGGCCTGGCCCAGTTGCACCAGTTGCGCGGCCGCGTCGGGCGTAGCCACCACCAAGCCTATGCCTACCTGCTGACGCCGCCGCGCCAGCAAATTACCAGCGATGCAGAAAAGCGCCTGGAAGCCATCGCCAACACCCAGGACCTGGGCGCAGGCTTTGTGCTGGCCACCAACGACCTGGAAATCCGTGGCGCCGGCGAACTGCTCGGCGACGGCCAGAGCGGGCAGATCCAGGCGGTGGGTTTCACCCTCTATATGGAGATGCTGGAACGCGCGGTGAAAGCCATTCGCAAGGGCGAGCAACCGAACCTCGATCAACCGCTGGGCGGTGGCCCGGAAATCAACCTGCGCCTGCCAGCGCTGATTCCCGAAGACTACCTGCCGGATGTGCATGCGCGGCTGATCCTGTACAAGCGCATTGCCTCGGCCACCGACGAAGAAGGTCTCAAGGACCTGCAAGTGGAAATGATCGACCGCTTCGGTCTGTTGCCGGAGCCGACCAAGAACCTGGTGCGCCTGACCCTGCTCAAGTTGCAGGCCGAGCAATTGGGCATCAAGAAGGTCGACGCCGGGCCGCAAGGCGGGCGTATCGAATTCGAAGCCCAGACGCCGGTGGACCCGTTGGTACTGATCAAGCTGATCCAGGGCCAGCCCAACCGCTACAAGTTCGAAGGGGCTACGCTGTTCAAGTTCATGGTGCCGATGGAACGTGCCGAAGAACGCTTCAATACCCTGGAGGCGCTGTTTGAGCGCCTCATTCCGAAATCCGCTTGAAGGACGCCTCCATGCGCGTGTTCCGCATTCTGAGCCTGTTGTTGGTGGTACTCGCGCCTTCAGCCTTTGCCGACAGCCCCTACCAGGTGGAAATGATCCTGGTGCGCCAGAATGCGGAGCCTGTGATCAACAGCCGCGCGGCCCCGGAAAACTGGGATGGCGGTGCGCCGCGCCTGGGCGAGCGGATGAGCCCGCCGCGCCTGGGTAACATCGTCGACAAGCTGCGCGCCGATTCCAACTACACCGTGCTCGCGCACAAAGCCTGGGAACAGAACCTGGGCGAGCAACCGGTGAAGATCGCCATCACTGACGGCCAGGAGCAGTTCGGCCAATTCCCTATCGAGGGTGTGTTGAACCTGCAGCTGGGTCGTTTCACCGACATCGATGCCGACTTCTGGATCAACCAGTTCGACAGCAACGGCAGCGTGATCGCCAGCGAACACTTGAGCCAGAAGGATGTACGCACCAAGAACAACCAGCTCAACTACCTGGATGGCGGCCACTTGGCGCTGCTGATCAAGATCACCTCGCTGACCGCCAAGCCGCCCAGCGCACCACCGCCCGACCTGCAGGACTGATCCAGCGCCATGCCCCCGTCATCACTGACCAAACCCCTGGCCCCTTCCTGGGCCAATCGTTTTAAGGAACAAAGCCTGGAGCGCGGGCGGCGTTATGCGCTGGAGAATCGGGTGCGCATCGTCGAGTCCGGCGACAGCACTATCACCGCCAGTTGCGAAGGGTCGGGCAGCAACGTGTACCGGCAAACCATCTCGTTGCGCGAATCGGCCAAGGGCATGCTGATTCTGGTGGACAGCCGCTGTACCTGCCCGGTGCACACCAACTGCAAACATATCGCTGCAGTGCTGCTCAAGGTCCAGGAAACCCTGGCCTACCCGGCGGCGGCCCAGGACGCCGAGTTGCTGGGCAAACTCCAGGCGGTACTGGATAACCGCGTGGTGCTGCCGCAGGTGGTCATGGAGGATGTGCGCCCCGTGCCGCGCCTGTGGCTGGCCAGTGTGGAGTTCAGCGCGTTCGAGCCGCGCAATGGCAAGATGCAGCGTTACATCCAGCATCGCGCGGCGCTGTCGTTCAACTATCTGGGCAATTATGTCAGCGGGCAAAAGAACGCCGACATCATCGTGCGCCAGGAAACCCAGAGCCTGCGCATCAAGCGCCATCCGGAGCTGGAACAAGCGTATCGCGAGCAACTGCGCCTGCTCGGCTTCAAGATCGCCACGCGCCAGAGCAAGGCGCTGCCGGAGAGTGCCGGCGAACTGTTCGAGATGGTCAATGACAGCGCCTGGTTGAATTTCACCCTCAACGCATCCCCCGCGCTGCGGGCCGAGGACTGGGAGCTGCAGATCGATGAAGACTTCGGTTTCGACCTCAGCCCGGTAGACGACTGGTACGCCAGCGTCGATGAAGCCCCCGAGCGTGACTGGTTCGACCTGGAGCTTGGGATTATCGTCAACGGCGAACAGCTGAGCCTGCTGCCGATCCTGCTCAACTTGATGCGCTCCCACACCGAGATCCTCAATCCGGAAAAACTCGCCCGACGTCGCGATGATGAACTCATCCTGGTGAATATTCCCGGCCTGCCCAACGGCCACGGTCCGCTGCAGGTGGCGCTGCCTTATGGACGCTTGAAACCGGTACTGGCGACGCTCGGCGAGTTCTACCTGCAGGAAGCCGGCAGCACCACGTTGCGCCTGGCCAAGGCCGATGCCATTCGCCTGAACCCGCTGGAAGACCTGCCGCTGCAATGGGAAGGCGGCGAGAAGATCCGCAACTTTGCCCAGCGTCTGCGTGACATCAAGGATTTCACCTGTGTGGCGCCTGAAGGCTTGAATGCAACCTTGCGCCCTTACCAACTGGAAGGCCTGAGCTGGATGCAGTCGCTGCGCCAATTGGAGGTGGGTGGAATTCTTGCGGATGACATGGGCCTGGGTAAAACCTTGCAGACCCTTGCGCATATTCTTACCGAGAAAGCCGCCGGTCGTCTGGACAGGCCGTGCATGGTGGTGATGCCCACCAGCCTGATCCCCAACTGGCTCGATGAGGCGGCGCACTTCACCCCTCAACTGAAGGTGTTGGCGCTTTACGGTGCCGGGCGCAAGAAGCACTTCGCCAATCTGCAGGACCACGACCTGCTGCTGACCACCTACGCCCTCCTGCCCAAGGACATCGAACATCTCGCCGCCCTGCCCTTGCACGTGCTGATTCTCGATGAAGCCCAATACATCAAGAACCCCACCAGCAAGGCGGCTCAAGCGGCCCGCGAGCTGAATGCACGGCAGCGCCTGTGCCTGAGCGGCACCCCACTGGAAAACCACCTGGGCGAACTGTGGTCGCTGTTCCACTTCCTGCTGCCGGGCTGGCTGGGCGACGTGAAAAGCTTCAACCGCGATTACCGCGTGCCGATTGAAAAACGCGCCAGTGAAGTGCGATTGCAGCACCTCAACGGTCGGATCAAACCGTTCCTGCTGCGCCGCACCAAAGAGCAGGTGGCCACGGAACTGCCGCCCAAGACCGAGATCATCCACTGGGTCGATCTTAATGAAGCACAGCGCGACGTGTACGAAACCATGCGCCTGGCCATGGATAAAAAGGTCCGCGACGAGATTACCCGCAAGGGCGTGGCCCGCAGCCAGATCATCATCCTTGAGGCACTGCTCAAATTGCGCCAGGTGTGCTGCGATTTGCGCCTGGTCAACGACGCCACTCTACCCGCCCGCGGCAGCAGCTCGGGCAAGCTCGACAGCCTGATGCAGATGCTTGAGGAATTGTTTGCCGAGGGGCGGCGGATACTGTTGTTCTCGCAGTTCACGTCGATGCTGAGCTTGATTGAGGCTGAACTGAGGAAACGCGAAATCGCCTACGCCTTGCTGACCGGCCAGACCCGTGATCGGCGCACACCGGTGAAGGACTTCCAGAGCGGCAAACTGCAGATTTTCCTGATCAGCCTCAAAGCGGGCGGCGTCGGCCTGAACCTGACCGAAGCCGACACCGTGATCCACTACGACCCGTGGTGGAACCCCGCCACCGAAAACCAGGCCACCGACCGTGCGTATCGCATCGGGCAGGAAAAGCCGGTGTTCGTGTACAAGATGATAGCCCGGGGCACGGTGGAGGAAAAAATCCAGCACTTGCAGAAGGAGAAGTCCGACCTGGCAGCGGGTGTACTGGACGGGCGTACGACTGGGGACTGGCAGTTGGGTAATGAGGATATCGAGGCGCTGTTTGCGCCGTTGCCCAATAAGCAGGAAAAGCGCTGACTGTCGGATTGCCCCCGATGGGCGCGACGCAGTCTTCAGTCGATCAACTGCGCATCGCGCAACGCGCTAAGCGCTGTCAACCAACGCGGATCCTGCTTATAGTCCGTCGACGCAACTGCCTGACCCCGCATACGTGCAATCCGCGCCGACGGGGTGACCTTCATCCGCTGCGCCGCACTCAGCGCCAGCTCGGCAGCCGCACGGTCATTGCACACCAGCCCCATGTCACAACCGGCCGTCAGCGCCGCCTCGATGCGACTCGCCGCATCGCCCACCACATGGGCGCCCGCCATGGACAGGTCATCACTGAAGATCACCCCGTCGAACTGCAACTCGCCGCGCAGGATGTCCTGCAACCAGCGGCGTGAGAAACCGGCCGGCTGGCTGTCCACCTGCGGGTAGATCACATGGGCGGGCATCACGGCGGCCAATTGCCTGCTCAGGCGTGCGAACGGTACCAGGTCATTGGCGCGAATCTGTTCCAGGCTGCGCTCGTCATTGGGAATCGCAACGTGGGAATCGGCCTCGGCCCAGCCGTGACCGGGAAAGTGCTTGCCGGTGGCAGCCATGCCGGCGCTGTTCATCCCACGGATAAAGGCACCGGCGAGCACGGCAGCGCGCTCGGGATCGCCTTCGAACGAGCGAGTGCCGACCACGGCGCTGCGCTGGTAATCGAGGTCAAGCACCGGCGCAAAACTCAGGTCGAGGCCCACGGCCAGCACTTCGGTGGCCATGATCCAACCACAGTGTTCGGCCAGGGACTCGGCGTTGGGTTTATCCGCCAGCGCGCGCATGGCCGGCAGGCGCACGAAGCCCTGGCGCAGGCGCTGCACGCGTCCGCCCTCCTGGTCGACCGCCAGCAGCAGGTCCGGGCGCACCGCACGGATCGCCGCGCTCAACTCGCGGACCTGGCGCGGGTGCTCGATGTTGCGCGCAAAAATGATCAAGCCGCCCACTTCAGGTTGGCGCAACAGATGGCGATCCTCGGCCGTCAGCCAGGTACCGGCAACGTCGACCATCAAAGAACCTTGCAGGGCAGCAGTCATAAATCTTCCTTAAATAACGCGCACAACCCGTCACTCCTACCAGGTACGGTAAGTACAACGGGTTGCGCGTAAATAGCTGAAATCGGCATGGCGGCTAGCTTAGCGGATGCAAGCGGCCACGCACACCCGCGACGGTCAAACCTTGGCGAGGGCGGGTGTGGATTTGCTGCGCGGGCGCAATTGGGCCACAGCCATGGCCTGATCGGTCACACCGGTTTCGGCGCGCATGCCTGCGGCGAGGAACGGCACCATCAGGCGCATCACCTGCTCGATGGACGTATTGACGCCGAAATCGGTCTCGGCAATCGCGCGCAGCGCCTTGATCCCGGACATGCTGAAGGCGGCGGCGCCGAGCATGAAGTGCACGCGCCAGAACAGTTCGATCGGAGGAATGCGCGGAGCGGCTTCATTGACCAACAACATATAGCGACGGAATACCTTGCCGTACATGTCTTCCAGGTAACGTCGCAAGTGACCCTGGCTCTGGCTGAACGCCAGGCCCAGGAGGCGCATGAAGATAGACAGGTCATTGCCGCTGCGCGGTTGAACCACCAGGGCTTGCTCAACCAGGATTTCCAGCAGTTCTTCCAGGCTTGGCGTGTTATCGGCTTTAGCCTGGCGACGTTCGAGTTCACGGTCGAGACTGGCGCAGAACGGCCCCAGAAAGCGCGAAAACACCGCCTGGATCAGGGCCTTTTTTGAGCCGAAATGATAGTTCACGGCGGCGAGGTTGACCCCGGCCTTGCTGGTGATCAGCCGCAATGAAGTTTCAGCAAATCCTTTTTCCGCGAACAACTGCTCGGCAGCATCGAGAATGCGTTCAACGGTTTCCGACTGGGCCATGGCTACTCCGCCTGACAAACACTTGTTTGAAACATACGTTTCAGGGTATGTCTTGTCAAGCCTGCGCGCCCGTTTTCCGGCCGGGCAGTCATCTATTTCGTCGCTATTTAATCACATCCTCCACGGTCTGTAGGCAGCGCTATCTTCGCCTTGCAGTAACGCGGATGAATGACCGTCCAGCGGAGGCGCAAAAAAGGATGATTGCCAAGCGCGATTCACTGTATATAATCCCAGTCACTGTATAAAAAGACAGAGCGATCAACATGCTAAAACTGACGCCACGCCAAGCTGAGATTCTGGCTTTTATCAAGCGCTGCCTTGATGACAACGGTTATCCACCGACACGCGCCGAAATCGCGTTGGAACTGGGTTTCAAGTCTCCCAACGCTGCTGAAGAACACCTTAAGGCCCTCGCTCGCAAAGGCGCGATCGAAATGACCCCAGGGGCTTCACGCGGTATACGCATCCCTGGTTTCGAAGCCAAGGCCGACGAATCGACGCTGCCGATCATCGGTCGAGTGGCCGCTGGTGCACCGATCCTGGCGCAACAGCACGTCGAGGAATCCTGCAACATCAACCCGACCTTCTTCCATCCTCGTGCCGACTACCTGCTACGTGTGCACGGCATGAGTATGAAGGACGTGGGCATTTTCGACGGTGACCTGCTGGCCGTTCACACCACCCGCGAAGCCCGCAATGGCCAGATCGTCGTGGCCCGGATCGGCGATGAAGTCACCGTCAAACGCTTCAAGCGTGAAGGCAGCAAGGTCTGGCTTATGGCCGAGAACCCGGAGTTCGCGCCGATTGAAGTGAACCTCAAAGACCAGGACCTGGTGATCGAAGGCTTGAGTGTCGGCGTCATTCGCCGCTAAAGGAGACATCATGCAGCTCGTGCACACCCCACAACACACACAACTGTCGCTGTTCGAGGCCTTCATGGCTCAACCCCTTGCGCCCCTCCTCAAGGAAACGGTCGAAGCTCCCTGGAGCTGTGAACCCGAGGTATTCAGTGAATTGTCGTTGCGTGGTGCTGCCGGGAGCTGCTTGAGCCTGCTGGCGCCGATCCTTCGCGAACTCAGTCAAGAGCAGGACGCGCGCTGGTTGACCCTGATCGCCCCGCCCGCCAGCCTGACCCAGGCTTGGCTACGGGATGCCGGCCTCAACCGTGAAAGGATTCTGTTGCTGCAGCCAAGGGGCGCACAGAGTGCCCAGCAGTTGACCTGTGAAGCCTTGCGCCTGGGCCGCAGCCATACCGTGGTGAGCTGGCTGAACCCGTTGAGCGCAACGGCCAAGCAGCAGTTGATCAGTGCCGCTCACACAGGTGATGCGCAGAGCTTGAATATTCGATTGGGATAAGGGTGAACGGTTACACCGGGCTCAGTGAAGAACCCTTGGGCCATCGTCCTTTTCCGGCTCGCCTTCAGCCAGGCGACCGGCCATTTGCACCCCGACGCTCAACATGGCTTTAGCCACTTCCACATGCTGGCCTTGCAGGAACGCTTTTGCGTCTTCGGAGAAGTTCAGGGTGACCAGAGAACCTTCGTCCTCAGCCCGGCGCAGCTCGATTCGGCCGTCAGGCAGTTCAACAATTTCCAGAAAGGACGTTGGCATAAAAGTCTGTTCTCCACGAAAGCGTGGGATTATATCAGTGTTGTCGCGTGCAGGCTTGCCCGCTCAGCACTCGTTCAGGCCTTCGCGAAAGCGCAATGCCAGCTTTTTCAGCGCCTGGCGCCAGCTTTCCAGCTCTTCGCGACTCAAAGGCTTGGGTTCCTCCGCTTCCAACGAAACCGCCATGATCAATGGCTGCGTCACATCACCCTTGGGTACATGAGGGACACGGGGCGGCTGGAACATGTCGGCATGTGCCTTGAGCAGGCGCGCTACCCAACTGTCCGGGCTCTGGGCCATTTCCACCAACTCGGCCAATTCCGGGATAGCCATGGTGTCCAATACTTCCCGGGTCATGATCATTTCAGCACGGGGCGAACCTGCCTGGGGCAGGCGGTAGAACCCGGCGATTTCATGGCATAGCCCCAGCAAGGCGCCGTACAGGTGAAACAAAGCGGCTTCACGCCCCGCCTGGACCAGCGCGATGGCATTCATCTCCTTCCCCACCTCGGCACGGCCAAGGGCCTCCAGGGACAAACCCGCGAAATAAATTTTCTGATTGGTACGGGTATAGAGTTCGTTGGCCATGACGGCAATCTCCACAACGAATTAGGCCTGATGCTGGCTTGTAGGAGCGAGCTTGCTCGCGAAAAACTTTAGAGCACCACTGTGTATCAGATTTCTCGCGTCATCGTTAACGACCTTCGCGAGCAAGCTCGCTCCTACACCAAGAAAAGGCCGCCTATAAAGGCGGCCTTGGTATTTCCCAGATTACTCAATCAAGCGCCCTGGCGCTTGTCCTCGACCTTCCACTTACCACCGTCGTAGAACGCCTTCCAGCCGGTAGGCTTGCCGTCGACTTCGGTCTGCACGTACTGCTCCTTGGTTTTGCGGCTGTAGCGGATCACGGCTGGGCGACCATCCGGGTCCTTCTTCGGCGCTTCACACAGGAAGTGGTACTTGGGATCGATCTCGTCCTTGTGCGGCACGATCTCCAGCACCAGCGGTGCACGGGTCTCGCGGTTTTTCGGGAACTGGCTGGCGGCCAGGAACAGGCCCGAAGCACCGTCGCGCAGGATATAGGTGTCGTTGACCTTCTCGCACTTGAGCTCGGGCATCTTCACCGGATCCATTTTCGGCGGCGCCGCATCACCGCTTTTCAGCAGCTTGCGGGTGTTCTTGCAGGTCGGGTTGGTGCAACCGAAGAACTTGCCGAAACGCCCGGTCTTGAGCTGCATCTCGCTGCCGCACTTATCGCACTCCAGGCTCGGACCTTCGTAGCCCTTGATGCGGTAGGTGCCCTCTTCGATCTCGTAGCCGTTGCAATCCGGGTTGTTACCGCAGATGTGCAGCTTGTGCTTTTCATCCAGCAGATAGGCATCCATCGCCGTGCTGCAGATCGGGCAACGGTGCTTGCCACGCAGCACCAGCGACTCCGATTCACCCTCGTCATCCGCGGCGATTTCATCGCCCGGTACCAGGTTGACGGTGGCCTTGCAGCGTTCTTTGGGCGGCAGGCTGTAGCCCGAACACCCCAGGAACACGCCGGTGGAGGCGGTACGAATCTGCATCGGCCGGCCGCAGGTGAGGCACGGAATGTCGGTCATGACCGGCTGGTTGGCGCGCATACCACTCTCAGGGCTCTCGGCCACTTCGAGTTTTTTCTTGAAGTCGCCGTAGAACTCGTCCAGCACGTTTTTCCAGTCGCGTTCGCCCTGGGCCACGTCATCGAGGTTCTCTTCCATGCCGGCGGTGAAGCCGTAGTCCATCAGGTTGGAGAAGCTCTCGGACAGACGCTCGGTGACGATATCGCCCATCTTTTCCGAATAGAAACGACGGTTGTGCAGCGCCACGTAGCCACGGTCCTGAATCGTGGAAATGATCGCCGCATAGGTCGAAGGACGACCGATACCGCGTTTCTCCATCTCCTTGACCAGGCTGGCTTCCGAATAACGCGCCGGCGGCTTGGTGAAGTGCTGGGACGGGTCGAGCTTGATCAGCTTCAACGTATCGCCCTGAGCCATATCCGGCAGCACATCGTCGTCGCCAGGCTTGGCGATCTGCGGCATCACACGGGTATAGCCGTCGAACTTGAGGATACGGCCCTTGGCACGCAGCTCGAAATCACCGGCGCCCACGCTTACCGTGGTCGACAGATATTGCGCCGGCAGCATCTGGCAAGCCAGGAACTGACGCCAGATCAGCTCGTAGAGGCGTTCAGCGTCGCGCTCCATGCCGCTCAGCTTGCTGGGCTCGGTGTTGGCGTCGGAGGGGCGAATCGCTTCGTGAGCCTCCTGTGCGCCTTCCTTGCTGCTGTAGACGTTGGGCTTTTCCGGCAGGTACTTCTTGCCAAATTCGCTTTCAATATAAGTACGCGCCATCGCCACCGCGTCTTGCGACAGGTTGGTCGAGTCGGTACGCATGTAGGTGATGTAACCCGCTTCGTACAGACGCTGGGCCATCATCATGGTTTTCTTCACACCAAAGCCCAGGCGGTTGCTCGCGGCCTGCTGCAGGGTGGAAGTGATGAACGGTGCCGACGGCTTGCTGCTGGTCGGTTTGTCTTCACGCTTGACGATGCTGTAGCTGGAGGCCTTGAGCTTTTCCAGCGCAGCCATGGCCTGGGCTTCGTTCAGCGGCTTGAAGGCCTCGCCTTTTTCGCGGGCCACTTCAAAGCGCACGTTGGCGCCCTTGGCGGTGCCGAGGTCGGCGTGGACTTCCCAATACTCTTCGGGGTTGAACGCGCGGATCTCACGCTCACGCTCCACCACCAGCTTCACCGCAACCGATTGCACACGACCGGCGGACAGGCCACGGGCAATTTTCGCCCACAGCAGCGGCGAGACCATGTAACCCACCACGCGGTCGAGGAAACGTCGGGCCTGCTGGGCGTTGACGCGGTCAATGTCCAGTTCGCCCGGCTTGGAGAAGGCTTCCTGGATGGCTTTCTTGGTGATTTCGTTGAATACCACGCGCTTGTAGCGGCTGTCGTCACCGCCGATGGCTTCCCGCAGGTGCCAGGCAATAGCCTCCCCTTCGCGGTCCAAGTCCGTTGCGAGATAGATGGTGTCGGCATCTTTGGCAAGCCGGCGCAGCTCTTCGATGACCTTTTCCTTGCCCGGAAGGATTTCGTACTTGGCCTTCCAGCCATGGTCAGGGTCCACACCCATGCGTGAGACCAGCTGCTTGCGCGCTTTCTCTTTAGGGGTGAGCACCGGACCTTCGCCCGCAGCCGCCTTGCCGCGCTTGGCGGCAGGCTCCTTGCTGGCGCTAGCCGAACCGCTGGTGGGCAGGTCTCGGATATGGCCGATACTCGACTTCACCACGTACTCGTTGCCCAAGTACTTGTTGATGGTCTTGGCCTTAGCCGGGGATTCCACAATGACCAGCGATTTGCCCATGGATCGGAAAATTCCTGAATTCGAGAAGTGAAAGGCAGTTGGCGCCTGTCGCGGCAACGCTATATATAGTGGCAACAAGATGAGGTCAAGCGCAGTATTCTGCGCGACCTGTGGTTATTGCCCTGAAAAAAGACTGGGTTCTGCCTGGACCAAAGCAAAGCGCGGGACCTGCTCGCCGTCAACTTCGACGGTCTCCAGGAACATGCTCAAGGGGCGCACCCAAAAGCCGTATTCGCCATACAGGGCTTGGTAAAACACCACTTCTTCTTCGGTTTCGGAATGCCGTGCCACGCTGAAAACGCGGTACTGCGGCCCCTTGTAATGTTGGTAGAGCCCTGGTTCGACTTTCATGCTCTGGCCCTCGTACAAAATTTGTTGAAAAAAAATATTAAAAAAATCCAAAAAACAAAAACCGGGGCACTGGGCCCCGGCTTCCGTCAAGCGAACGGTTAAACGCGTTCGAAGACGGTGGAAATACCTTGGCCGAGACCAATGCACATGGTTGCAACCCCAAGGTTGCCGCCATTTTGCTTCATCACGTTAAGCAATGTGCCGGAGATGCGTGCACCGGAGCAACCGAATGGGTGGCCCAGGGCAATCGCGCCGCCGTGCAGGTTAACCTTCTCATTCATCTTGTCGAGTACTTTCAGATCTTTCAGCACGGGCAGGGCCTGTGCGGCGAAAGCTTCGTTGAGCTCGAAGAAGTCGATATCGGAGATGGTCAGGCCCGCGCGCTTCAAGGCTTTTTGTGTGGCCGGTACCGGACCATAGCCCATGATCGCCGGGTCCACACCCGCCACAGCCATCGAACGAATCACCGCCAGCGGCTGGATGCCCAGGTCCTGGGCACGCTGCGCCGACATCACGATCATGCACGAAGCGCCGTCGGTGATCTGGGACGACGTACCGGCCGTCACGGTGCCACCCTTTGGATTGAACGCCGGCTTCAGCGCCGCCAGGCTTTCCAGGGTGGTGTCCGGACGGATGGTTTCATCGTAGTCGAACAGTTTGAGGAAACCGTTCTCGTCATAGCCGTTCATCGGGATGATTTCATCCTTGAACTTGCCTTCCACGGTCGCCTTGTGGGCGAGCTGGTGGGAACGCAGGCCGAACGCGTCCTGGGCTTCACGGGTGATGCCGTGCATTTTGCCGAGCATTTCCGCGGTGAGGCCCATCATGCCCGAGGCTTTTGCCGCGTACAGCGACATGTGCGGGTTAGGGTCGACGCCGTGCATCATGCTGACGTGGCCCATGTGCTCCACGCCGCCGACCACGAACACATCGCCGTTGCCGGTCATGATCGCTTGCGCAGCGGTGTGCAGCGCGCTCATCGACGAACCGCACAGGCGGCTCACGGTCTGGCCGGCCGCGGTGTGCGGGATCTGGGTCATCAACGACGCCATGCGCGCGATGTTCCAGCCCTGTTCCAGGGTCTGGTTCACACAGCCCCAGATCACGTCCTCGACTTCGTTCGGGTCAACCTTGACGTTGCGTTCCAGCAGCTTGCTGATCAGGTGCGCCGACATGTCTTCGGCGCGGGTGTTGCGGTGCATGCCGCCCTTGGAGCGGCCCATCGGCGTGCGACCGAAGTCGACAATCACGACGTCTCTTGGATTCAAGCTCATAAATATTCTCGCTCTAGTCGATTGGGCGCTTAACCGAAGAAGCTCTGGCCATTCTTGGCCATCTCACGCAGCTTCGCGGTCGGGTGGTACAGCGGGCCCAAATCAGCGTATTTGTCAGCCAGGGCAACGAACTCGGCCACACCGATCGAATCGATGTAACGCAGCGCACCACCACGGAATGGAGGGAAACCAATACCGTACACCAGGCCCATATCGGCCTCGGCGGCGGTCTCGACGATGCCGTCTTCCAGGCAACGTACGGTTTCCAGGCACAGGGCGATCATCATCCAGTTGATGATGTCTTCGTCCGACACCTCACGCTGCTCGTAGATGACCGGGGCCAGCACTTCGTGCACCGACGGGTCGGCTACTTTCTTCTGCTTGCCCTTCTTGTCGGCCTCGTAGGCGTAGAAACCCTTGCCGTTCTTCTGGCCCAGGCGCTTGGCCTCGTACAGCGCGTCGATCGCCGAACGACGGTCGTCTTTCATGCGGTCCGGGAAACCTTCAGCCATGACGTCGCGACCATGGTGGCCGGTGTCGATGCCGACCACGTCCATCAGGTACGCCGGGCCCATGGGCCAGCCGAATTTCTCCATGACCTTGTCGATGCGCACGAAGTCCACACCGGCGCTGACCAGCTTGGCGAAACCGCCGAAGTAGGGGAACAGCACACGGTTGACCAAAAAGCCCGGGCAGTCGTTGACCACGATCGGGTTTTTGCCCATTTTCTTGGCGTAGGCAACGGTGGTGGCCACGGCCAGTTCACTGGACTTCTCGCCACGGATCACTTCCACCAGCGGCATCATGTGCACCGGGTTGAAGAAGTGCATGCCGACGAAGTTTTCCGGACGCTTGAGGGCCTGAGCCAGCAGCGAAATGGAAATAGTCGAGGTGTTGGAGGCCAGGATGGTGTCGTCTTTGACCTGCGCCTCGACTTCAGCCAATACCGCCTGCTTGACCTTCGGATTTTCGACAACGGCTTCGACCACCAAGTCGACGTGGCCGAAATCGCCGTAGGACAGCGTAGGACGAATACCGTTAAGCACTTCAGCCATTTTTGCAGCGGTCATGCGACCTTTATCAACGCGGCCCACCAGCAGTTTGGCGGCTTCCGCCAGGCCCTGCTCGATACCGTGCTCGTTGATGTCCTTCATCAGGATCGGCGTGCCTTTGGACGCCGACTGGTAAGCGATGCCGCCCCCCATGATACCGGCGCCGAGTACGGCGGCCTGTTTCACGTCGCGGGCGATCTCGTCGTAGGCCTTGGCCTTTTTCTTCAGCTCCTGATCGTTCAGGAACAGGCCGATCAGGCTCTGGGCCGCCGAGGTTTTCGCCAGTTTGACGAAGCCCGCAGCTTCCACTTCCAGGGCTTTGTCGCGACCGAAGTTCGCGGCTTTCTGGATGGTCTTGATCGCTTCAACCGGCGCCGGGTAGTTCGGGCCGGCCTGGCCAGCCACGAAACCCTTGGCGGTTTCGAACGACATCATTTGCTCGATGGCGTTGAGCTTGAGTTTTTCCAGCTTCGGCTGACGCTTGGCCTTGTAGTCAAATTCGCCGCTGATGGCGCCCTTGATCAGGTTCAGCGCGGCTTCGGCCAGTTTGTCCGGGGCAACCACAGCATCGACGGCGCCGACTTTCAGCGCGTCTTCAGCACGGTTTTCCTTGCCGGCGGCAATCCATTCGATGGCGTTGTCGGCACCGATGATGCGCGGCAGGCGCACGGTACCGCCGAAGCCTGGGTAGATGCCCAACTTGACTTCAGGCAGGCCGATTTTGGCAGTGGTCGACATGACGCGGAAGTCCGCCGCCAGGCACATTTCCAGGCCGCCGCCCAGGGCGATACCGTTGATCGCAGCAACGGTGGGTACGTTGAGGTCTTCGAAATCGCTGAAAATCTTGTTGGCTTCAAGGTTGCCAGCCACCAGCTCGGCATCGGGCAGCTTGAAGTTGTCGACGAATTCGGTGATGTCAGCGCCGACGATAAACACGTCCTTGCCGCTGGAGACGATCACGCCCTTGACCGAAGCATCTGCTTTGATGGTGTCTACGGCCTGACGCAGTTCGTTCAGGGTTAGACGGTTGAACTTGTTGACGGACTCACCCTTGAGGTCGAATTTCAATTCGACGATGCCACTTTCAAGAGCCTTAACCGTGATGGCTTTACCTTCGTAAATCATCAACTGATCTCCACGATATGGAAGCTGAACAGTACACACCGAACGCTGGCCTCTGGTTGGACATTGACACCTGCATCAATGCTCACGCCAATCCGCCAGGCACACCCGCCAGTGCGATAGTCGGGGTTATGTCAGAGCCGTCTGTAGGACAAACGCTCAATTCATACGCCCGTTTGATTTGGGTACGCCACCTTCATCCAATTCCAGGCAATTGTCAATCGCTCCAAAGGCTAGGAAAAACGCGACTTTCCAGTCAGTTCAGAACCCGGAGCACAGGATAGCAAGCCGTCAATATCCAACTATTCACAGGATCAATAATAGGAAAGATGTGGGAAAAGGCTGTACAGAAAGGGATTGGCGGCTAGGCTAACCGCAACCTGAGGATTTACCGGCCTGCCTGGCCAGCTCCAGCCCGATGATGAGTCGGGCTTTTTATTGCCCGGCCTTCCGGTTTTTCTGCAGGCGCGAGCTTGCTCGCGAAAATCGCCACCCATAACGCAGCTAACTCGGCTTTAACGCGGCGCTCTCGGGTTTTTCGCGAGCAAGCTCGCGCCTACAATGAGTGGGTCCTATCAGGCCAGGGCTTTGAGCAGCGCGTCGATATCCTTCAACACACTGGCATCGCCCTTCTCGCCCCAGTACAAGGCGATCATTTGCTTGTCCGCCTCGACCTTGTAGACGTTAGCCGGCAGCGTTGAAAAATGCGGCAACAACTTCTCATCCACGCACACCTCGCGCCATTGGTTGACCCACACACCCGGTTCCCACTGCCAGTAACTCCAGATGGCCGGCGCGTTGCCGCGCCGTGGCCGGCAGTACTGCGCGCAGGGGCTCGGCGGCTCTTGCTTGAGCCAGTGCGGCCATTCCTGGGGCGCCAGTTGCATGGCCAGCCCGATGCGGCGCGCCTCCATGCGCAGCGCCATGCGCCCGCTCTGGTGGCGCGAGGGGCGCAGCCATGCCAAAGGGCTCAGCACCACAACAAGGATTGACACCACTATCCAGACCGTCATATGTGTACTCCCGAATTTCTAGATGAGCGGATTTGACCTGACGCAAGCCGATCCGCTTGAAAGCAGCCATACTGAACCTATTGCAGTCTCCCTGGAGGAACGCCCCATGCCCTATACCCATATTCTGGTCGCCGTCGACCTGACCGAAGAGTGCGATCCAGTGATCAAGCGCGCGCAGGAATCGTCAATTGCCAATGGCGCCAAACTGTCGCTGGTGCATATCGTTGAGCCGATGGCCATGGCCTTCGGCGGCGACGTGCCCATGGATCTTTCCCAGTTGCAGCAACAGCAATTTGACCAGGCCAAGGAGCGTCTTGAGCGGTTGATCGTCAAATATCCTCAGTTGACTAAAGACGCGTGCCACCTCACCTACGGCCAGCCGCGCCAGGAAATCCATCATCTGGCCAAGGAGCAAGGCTGCGACCTGATCGTGGTCGGCAGCCATGGCCGCCATGGCCTGGCGTTGCTGTTGGGCTCCACTGCCAATGATGTGCTGCATGGCGCGCCGTGTGATGTGCTGGCCGTCAAGTTGGTTAAAAGTTCGTAAGATCGATGGCGATCCAATGTGGGAGGGGGCTTGCCCCCGATAGCATTCTGTCAGTTGATATATCTGCTGACGGGTACACCGCTATCGGGGGCAAGCCCCCTCCCACACTTGAATCGCATTCATATGAAAAAGCCCGGCGCTCATAGAACAGCGCCGGGCTTTTTCATTGCGGGCCGATCACTCAGGCATCCAACTCGGCCCAACGCTCAACCAGCGCTTCCAACTCCTGGTTCAACGTCTCCAGGGAGGCGATGACCGCAGCGGTTTCCGCTGCCGGGCGCTGGTAGAAACCGGCGTCAGCCATCTCGGCCTCTACTGCCGCAATCTGCTGTTCCTTGGCATCGATATCACCCGGCAAGGCTTCCAGCTCGCGCTGCAGCTTGTAGCTGAGCTTTTTCTTGGTGGCGGGCGCAGCTTCCTGTACCGGAGCAGCGGCGGCCACAGGCGCGACGACCGCAGAGGTCAGGTCGGCCTTGCCGGACTTGCTCTCGGTCACGCCCAGCAGGCGCGGCGATCCGCCCTGGCGCAGCCAGTCCTGATAACCACCGACGTACTCGCGTACCTTGCCCTCACCTTCGAAGACCAGGGTGCTGGTCACCACGTTGTCGAGGAATGCCCGGTCGTGGCTGACCATCAGTACGGTGCCGTTGAAGGTCAACAGCACTTCTTCGAGCAACTCGAGGGTTTCCACGTCGAGGTCGTTGGTCGGTTCGTCGAGCACCAGCAGGTTCGCCGGCTTGCTGAACAGTTTGGCCAGCAGCAGGCGCGCGCGCTCGCCACCGGACAAGGCTTTGACCGGCGTACGTGCACGTTGCGGGCTGAACAGGAAGTCGCCCAGGTAGCTGAGTACGTGGCGGCTCTGGCCGTCGATGTCGATAAAGTCGCGACCTTCGGCGACGTTGTCGATCACGGTTTTCTCCAGGTCCAACTGGTGGCGCAACTGATCGAAGTAAGCCACGTCGATACGCGTGCCCTCTTCCACCGTGCCGCTGGTTGGCTGCAAACCGCCGAGCATCAGCTTGAGCAAGGTGGTCTTGCCGGTACCGTTGGCGCCCAGCAGGCCGATACGGTCGCCGCGCGCCAGGACCATGGAGAAGTCCTTGATCAGGAACGGACCTTCCGGATGATGGAAGCTGACGTTCTCCAGCACCATCACCTGCTTGCCCGACTTGTCGGCGGTGTCGAGCTGGATATTGGCCTTGCCGGTGCGTTCGCGACGTTCGCTGCGCTCAACCCGCAGCGCTTTCAACGCACGCACACGGCCTTCGTTACGGGTGCGACGCGCCTTGATGCCCTGGCGGATCCAGACTTCTTCCTGGGCCAGTTTCTTGTCGAACAACGCGTTGGCGGTCTCTTCAGCCGAGAGTGCGGCTTCCTTGTGCACCAGGAAGCTGGCGTAGTCGCCGTTCCAGTCGATCAGGCCGCCACGGTCCAGTTCGAGGATGCGGGTGGCCAGGTTTTGCAGGAAGGAACGGTCGTGCGTGATGAACAGCACGGCGCCCTGGAAATCCTTGAGGGCTTCTTCCAGCCAGGCAATGGCGCCGATATCCAGGTGGTTGGTCGGCTCGTCGAGCAGCAGCAGATCCGGCTCGGACACCAGGGCCTGGGCCAGCAGCACGCGACGACGCCAGCCGCCGGACAACTGGGCGAGGGTCTTGTCGGCCGGCAGTTGCAGGCGGCTCAGGGTGCTGTCGACCAGTTGCTGCAAGCGCCAGCCATCGCGGGCTTCGAGGTCTTGCTGGACATGCATCAGCTTGTCCAGGTCGGCTTCGGTGACGCAGTTCTGCGCCAGGTGATGGTATTGCGCAAGCAATTCGCCAACCCCGTCCAGGCCTTCGGCAACCACGTCGAACACTGTCCGCTCGTCGGCTACCGGCAATTCCTGCGGCAATTCGCCAATCTTGAGGCCCGGAGCGCGCCAGACAGAGCCCTCATCGGGCTTCTGGTCGCCTTTTACCAGCTTCATCATGCTCGACTTGCCGGTGCCGTTGCGGCCGATGATGCACACCCGCTCACCACGGGCGATCTGCCAGGACACCTTGTCCAACAACGGCATAGCGCCGAAAGCAAGGGACACATCGCTGAATTTGAGCAGGGTCATACGCTTCTCCAAAAACTGGGCGCGCATTCTACCTGAGTTGAGGGTGGGATGCGGCCTGCATTTTCGCTGCCGACACGTTCTGCAGGACATTTGCCGCGAACTTGAACCAACCGGCCGGCAAAGCTTTCGCCGGTCGCTGGCAAAAGGCTAAGCTAGGGGCAATCAGTGTCGGCGATGCCGGTGCTAGTCGTGATTTCTCTGCACGGACGTCTCATGCGCAGTCGCCTTTTCAACTTTTTATCCTGCCTGCTTCTTTCCGCCACCGCCGTTCAATCTGCCCAGGCCGTGGACCTCACCACCCAACGTCAATATTACGATGAAGCCAAGCGCGCCCTCGCCAAGGGTGACAGTGGCCCGTACATGCAATACAGCCAGGCTCTGGCCGACTACCCGCTGACGCCGTACCTGGCGTATGACGAACTGACCGCGCGGCTTAAAACCGCGAGCAACCAGGAAATCGAACAGTTCCTCGCCAAAAACGGCGACCTGCCCCAAGCCAACTGGATGAAGCTGCGCTGGTTGCGCTGGCTGGCCGAACGGGGTGACTGGCAAACCTTTGAAAAGTACTACGATACCAAGCTCAACTTCGTCGAGCTGGACTGCCTGCATGGCCAGTACCAACTGACCCACAACCTCAAGGCCGAGGGCTACAAGACCGCCGAAAAGCTGTGGATGACCGGCAAATCCCAGCCGGCCGCCTGTGATGTGACCTTTGGCCAATGGGCATCTGACGGTCAGTTGACCGAACAAAAAATCTGGGACCG
This sequence comes from Pseudomonas sp. 37 R 15, assembly GCF_900004865.1. Lineage (NCBI taxonomy): Bacteria > Pseudomonadati > Pseudomonadota > Gammaproteobacteria > Pseudomonadales > Pseudomonadaceae > Pseudomonas > Pseudomonas sp. 37 R 15. The sequence continues at coordinate 41,417 of NZ_CVTV01000027.1, forward strand.
CACCAAGCTTGCCGCCGAAGCACGCAACTACGCACTGGCCAACAGCCTGGTGAAAACCCTGCCGACGCTCGGCGCCCAGGGCCGCCTGATGATCGACGTGGCGCAAAAACCCGACATGCTCAGCGACCCGTCGCGCTTCCTGCCGGCCACCGAGGCCATGTCCGACGCCGTGGGCCTGGGCCTGCGCCGACTGGCCCGCCAGGACCCGGACAAGGCCATGGCCCTGCTGGACGGCTACGCCAGCAGCATGCACTTCTCCCGTGACGAAAAAGTCTCGATTGCCCGGGAAATCGGCCTGACGCTCGCCCGTCGCTACGACCCTCGTGCGTTGGAGGTAATGACCAAGTACGACCCGGAGTTGCGTGACAACACCGTTTCGGAATGGCGCCTGCGCCTGCTGCTGCGCCTGGCGCGCTGGGAAGATGCCTACCAACTGACCCGCAAGCTGCCCCAGGACCTGGCCACCACCAACCGCTGGCGCTACTGGCAGGCGCGCAGCCTGGAGCTGGCCGAACCGAAAAACCCGCAGGCGCTGGTGCTGTACAAAAACGTGGCCAAGGAGCGCGACTTCTACGGCTTCCTCGCCGCCGACCGTTCCAAGACCCCTTACCAGTTGAACAACAAGCCGCTGGTGATGAGCCAGGCGCTGGTCAATAAAATGCGCAATACCCCAGGCGTGCGCCGTGCCCTGGAGTTCTACGCCCGTGGCCAGATCGTCGATGGCCGCCGCGAGTGGTACCACGTCAGCCGTCACTTCAACCGTGATGAAATGGTCGCGCAGGCGAAGCTGGCCTACGACATGAAGTGGTACTTCCCGGCGATCCGCACGATCAGTCAGGCGCAGTATTGGGACGACCTGGACATCCGCTTCCCGATGGCCCACCGCGACACCCTGGTGCGCGAAGCCAAGGTGCGCGGCCTGCATTCGAGCTGGGTGTTCGCGATTACCCGCCAGGAAAGTGCCTTCATGGACGATGCCCGCTCCGGCGTCGGCGCCAGCGGCCTGATGCAACTGATGCCCGGTACCGCCAAGGAAACCGCACGCAAGTTCAGCATTCCCCTGGCTTCCCCGGCCCAGGTACTGGACCCGGACAAGAACATCCAGCTCGGCGCCGCCTACCTGAGCCAGGTGCACAGCCAGTTCAACGGCAACCGTGTACTCGCTTCCGCCGCCTACAACGCCGGCCCCGGCCGCGTGCGTCAATGGCTGCGCGGTGCCGATCACCTGAGTTTCGACGTGTGGGTGGAAAGCATCCCGTTCGACGAAACCCGCCAGTATGTGCAGAACGTGCTGTCTTATTCGGTGATCTACGGGCAGAAGCTCAATTCGCCGCAGCCGTTGGTGGATTGGCATGAGCGGTATTTTGATGACCAGTAAGAGGGGCAGCTTCAAGCGGCAAGTTTGAAGCTTCAAGAGGAATGCCCGCATTGAGAGATGCGGGCATTTTTTATGAGTCGGCTTTACACCGCCTCAGCCAGCGCCAGGCTCAAGGCTTGCAACATGAATTCAACAAAGGGCGTCGCTTCTGCCTGCTGATCCGCCGCCGAAAGCGCAGCATAGTAGGCATCCTGCTGATCCCGAATGACCGCCTCCACTGGCAGATAAGCGAGCGCCGGACGCCATTGGCTGAGTATCAACGTCTGCCAGAGCCGCCCCATTCGTCCATTGCCGTCTGCAAAGGGATGGATGAATTCGAACTCGTAATGGAATACACAACTGGCGATCAAAGGGTGCCAATCTGAAGCTGACTGCCATTGCAGCAAATCATCGATCAGCTGCGCAACGCGACTCGCGGGCGGCGCCATATGGACCAATTGCTCGCCGCGATAAATGCCAACCCCCGAGTGACGAAACCGTCCGGCATCGTCTATCAATCCGAACATCAGCAGTTCGTGGGCTTTCAGCAGGTCAGCACGATCACTCGGCGTCCAGTGCGGCATCGCCTCATAGGCTGCAAAGGCGTTGCGCACCTCCTGGATTTCCCGTGGCAGGCCCAGTACTCGCTTACCCTCCAGGACAGCGGTGACTTGCTCGACGCTGAGCGTATTGTTCTCGATCGCGAGCGAAGCCTGAATGGTGCGAATCCTGTTACCGCGCCTCAGCTGAGGCGTCTGGCGGCTATCATTGCCCGCCGAGAGCTGACCGATCTGCTCACTGATATCGGCCACTAGAGCCAGCATCTTTGTCGTCAGCGTCAACGGAGGTTGATAACGGCTCATATCCTCATCCAGATCATTTATCGAAAGGCCATATGATGCCCTAAGGCGCAAGCACACTGCAGCTTCATTCCTCCTGCCCGCCATCACTGAACTGCAACGCCGCCAACCGCGCATACAGCGGATTGCTCGCAATCAACTGCTGATGCGTGCCCACGGCCACCAGCTTGCCCTGGTCCATCACCGCAATCCGATCGGCGTTTTTCACCGTGGCCAGGCGATGCGCGATCACCAGGGTGGTACGGCCCTGCATCAATTGCGGCAGGGCTTGCTGGATCAGGTGTTCGCTCTGGGCATCGAGGGCGCTGGTGGCTTCGTCGAGCAGCAGGATGGGCGCATCCACCAGCAACGCGCGGGCGATGGCCAGGCGTTGACGCTGACCGCCGGAGAGGCCCAGGCCACCGTCGCCCAGGTGGGTCTGGTAGCCGTCGGGCATTTGCAGGATGAAGTCGTGGGCATGGGCGATACGCGCAGCGGCTTCGACCTGTTCGCGGGTGGCGGTGGGGTTACCGTAGCGGATGTTGTCCTCGATGCTGCCGAAAAACAACGCCGGGCTCTGGGAGACCAGGGCGAAGTGGCGGCGCAGGTCCAGCGGGTCGAGTTCGGTCAGCGGCTGGCCTTCGAGCAGGATGCGGCCTTGCTGGGGGTCGTAGAAGCGCAGCAGCAGGTCAAACAGCGTCGATTTACCCGCGCCGGAAGGGCCCACCAGCGCGAGGGTTTCGCCGGGGTTGATCGTCAGGTTCAGGCCATCGATGGCGTAGCTGTCTGGCCGCGACGGGTAGGAAAAGCGCAGGTCCTCAAGCGCCATGCCCCCGCTGACACGCTCCGGCAAGCGCACGCTGCCGCTGGCCGGCGCCTGGATTTCGTTGCTCGACTGCAACAGTTCGCCAATCCGCTCTGCCGCGCCGGCGGCCCGCTGCAATTCGCCAAGCACTTCGCTCAAGGTGCCGACGGCGCTGCCGACGATCAGGCTGTAGAACACGAACGCCGCCAGCTCACCGCCGGAAATGCGCCCGTTGATCACGTCCATCCCGCCGACCCACAACATCACGCCCACGGCACCGAGCACCAGCATGATCACCAGGGTAATCAACCAGGAGCGCTGCAGGATGCGTTTGCGCGCAGTGGCAAACGCCTCCTCCACGGTCAGGGCAAAACGCTGTTCGTCCTGCGCCTGATGGTTATAAGCCTGCACGGTCTTGATCTGGCCCAAGGTTTCGGAAACATAGCTGCCGACATCGGCGATGCGGTCCTGGCTCAGCCGCGACAGACTGCGCACACGCCGGCCGAAGATGAGGATCGGCGCCAGCACCAACGGCAATGCCACCACGACAATGCTGGTGAGCTTGGGGTTGGTGATGAACAGCAGCACGATACCGCCAATGACCATCAAGGCATTGCGCAGGAACAGCGACAGCGATGAGCCGATCACCGATTGCAGCAAGGTGGTGTCGGTGGTCAGGCGCGACTGGATTTCCGAGCTGCGGTTGTTCTCGTAGAAACCGGGATGCAGGTAAATCAGGTGGTTGAACACCTGCCGGCGAATGTCCGCCACTACGCGCTCGCCGATCCACGACACCAGGTAGAAGCGCGTGAACGTACCCACCGCCAGGCCCAGCACCAGCAGCATGAACAGCGTGATGGACTGGTTGAGCAGGTGCGGGGACTGGGTCATGAACCCCTGGTCGACCAGCAGGCGTATGCCTTGCCCCATGGACAAGGTAATACCGGCGGTGACAATCAGCGCCAGCAGGGCGCCCAGCGCCTGCCAGCGATAGGGCGCAATAAAGCGGCTGGCCAAGCGAATTGCGCGGCGTTGACGGGTTGAAAACATAGGGCTTCACCACTGACGGAGTCTGACCCTCAACATTGGGGGAACTTGTGTAAATAACAATGAGTCAGGTTAATTATGCCCGCCGATAGAGGCCGCTAGAGGCTATCGGTCTAAGACTGATCTGGAAATATGTGCCGGTTTCTGGTGGACTGGGTGTTCGAACCGGTGAACGTGTATGGAGTTGTAATAGCTCGGTCACGCGGGGGAATTAAAGTAGGTACACAACCTGATGAGGAGACAGGCCATGACCTTGCAGAACAGCAGCGATGCCAAGATTGAAGTGATCCGCCAACCGCAGGAGCTGCCTTGCTCTTACATCGATGCCAAGGGCCTCGAAGTGCAGATTACCGAAGAGATGATCCAGCAAGCGTGCAGCGAACTGGAACAGCGCCTGGTCAAGCCTGCGCAGCAAGGCTGAAACGCCGACGCTCTTTCAAACCCGGCCCAGGTGGCCGGGTTTTTTATCGGCTGTCTAAACGCAGACCGCGCCCAGTGCGGTCACCATGCTCGACAACACGGCCGACTCGCCGTTGATGCGCACCTTCAGGCCATCGATCTCGCGGCGCTCAGGGTAATGCTTGCGCAATAAGTCAAAGGCTTTGCGCTGCTCGTCCACCGTTCCCACAAGGCTGCGACGCAAATCCGCATCATCGCGGCGCGGGTCATACACGCTGCGGCACAAGGTCGCCAACGCCCAGGCCGGGTCGGTCGACGCGTTCAGGTGCACCTCGGCCAGCCACGGTGGCGGCAGCAGGTCGCTCAAGTGAATGCTCGGCGCCTGGCCCAGGTGGGCACAGAACGCCTGATAGATCTGCGCAGTGCCGCGCTGCTTGCCGTCGAGGCTGTAGCCGGCGATGTGCGGGGTGGCCAGTACGCACAGGTCAGCCAGGTCGGCATCCACCTGCGGCTCACCCTCCCACACATCCAGTACCGCTTGCAGATCTTCGCGCTCAAGCAACACTTCGCGCAGGGCGGCGTTATCCACCACCGCGCCGCGACTGGCGTTGATCAGCCAAGCGCCGGGCTTGAGTTGTTCCAGGCGCTGGCGATCAAACAGATGCCAGGTGGCGCCATTGCCGGACTTGATCAGCGGCGTGTGCAGGCTGATCACGTCGCACTGCTCGATGATCTGTTGCAGGCTCACGTAGTCGCCGTCTTCGGCGATCTGCCGTGGCGGGTCACAGACCAATACGTTCCAACCCAGGCCCTTGAGCACCTGGACCAGCCGCCCGCCGACCTCACCGGCGCCAACGATGCCATAGGTACGCCGGGTAAGGTCGGCACCTTCGATTTCGGCCAGGGTCTGCAAGCTGCCCAGCACATAATCCACCACGCCCCGTGCATTGCAGCCGGGCGCGCTTGACCACTGGATACCGGCCTGCCGGAAATAATCGAGGTCCAGATGATCGGTGCCAATGGTGCAGGTGCCGACAAACCCCACCTTCGAGCCCTCGAGCAAGGCCCGGTTGACGTTGGTCACCGAGCGCACCAGCAGCACATCGGCCTGCTCCAGCGTGGCACGATCAATCGAGCGGCCGGGCACGCGGCGTATCTCGCCAAACCCTCGGAAGAATGCATCGAGCAGCGGAATATTTTCGTCGGCAACAATCAGCATGGCAGGCTCCTTTGGCGGATCAGCAGTGTACAGGCATGGGATTCAAGTAACACCCGGGATCCCTGTGGGAGGGGGCAAGCCTTCTACCACACAGGTTAGGGGGTGCCTGCGTAGTCGCATTACAAATCAGCAACACAGGTTTTTTCCTGACCCTTGCGTCAAAGCGTAGAATCCGCCGTCCTTGCGACTGCCTTTTTATTGGACATCTGTACGTGAACACTGCCACCGCTACCCTCACCCGCCCCGCCCGCATCCGCCGGGAAGTGCGCGGCCTGCTGACGCTGGCCCTGCCGATCATCATCGGCCAACTGGCAACCACCGCGATGAGCTTTGTCGACGCGGTGATGGCCGGGCGGGTCAGCCCCCAGGACCTGGCGGCGGTTGGCCTGGGTAACTCGATCTGGATCCCCGTGTACTTGCTGATGACGGGCACCCTGCTGGCCACCACGCCGAAAGTCGCGCAGCGCTATGGCGCGGGCAAGTTCAACGAAATCGGGCCTCTGGTGCGCCAGTCATTGTGGCTGGCCGTAGTGGTGGGCCTGTGCGGCGCCCTGTTGTTGCTGTGCGCCGAGCCGATACTGCACGCAATGAAGGTCGAGCCCGACCTGATCGAGCCGTCCATGGGCTATCTGCATGGCATCGCGGCCGGGATGCCGGCCATTGCGCTGTATTACGTGTTTCGCTGCTTCAGTGACGGCCTGGGGCGTACGCGGCCGAGCATGGTCATGGGCTTGTGCGGGTTGGCGCTGAACATTCCACTGAACTACATCTTCATCTACGGCCATCTCGGCCTGCCGGCCATGGGCGGCGTGGGCTGTGGCTGGGCGACGGCAATCGCGATGTGGGTGATGATGCTCGGCCTGGCCGGGTGGACGCGCTGGGGCGCGGCGTATCAGAGCAGTGAATTGTTCAAGCGCTTTGACTGGCCGCAATGGGCGGTGATCAAACGCGTACTGGGGATCGGCCTGCCGATTGGCGTGGCGATCTTTGCCGAATCGAGCATCTTCGCCGTCATTGCCCTGCTGCTGGGCAGCCTGGGCGCCACGGTGGTGTCCGGCCATCAGATCGCGCTGAATGTCAGCTCCCTGGTATTCATGATCCCCTACTCCCTGAGCATGGCCGTCACCGTGCGCGTCGGCCAGGCCCTGGGCCGTGGCGAACCGCGTGAAGCACGCTTTGCCGCAGGCGTTGGCATGGGCACAGCGCTGGCCTATGCCTGCTTGTCCTGCAGCCTGATGCTGGTGTTTCGCGAGCAGATTGCGGCGATCTACACCCCCGACCCGGTGGTGATCCACTTGGCATCGATGCTGCTCGTGTTCTCGGCGCTGTTCCAGTTCTCCGACTCCATCCAGGTGACCGCCGCCGGCGCGCTGCGCGGCTACCAGGACACACGGGTGACCATGGTACTGACCCTGTTTGCCTACTGGGGCGTGGGGTTGCCGGTAGGTTACGCCCTCGGGCTGACCGACTGGCTGGGCGAACCCAGCGGCCCAAGCGGCTTGTGGCAGGGCCTGATCGTGGGCCTGAGTTGCGCGGCCGGCATGCTGCTGGTGCGCCTGGCGCGCAGTGCGCGCCGGCGTATCCATGCAGGCACCGCGCTTACGCGCGCCGTGTAGGAGCGAGCTTGCTCGCGAAAAACCTGAGAGCGCCGGGTTAAACCGGAAGCGCTGCGTGATCGTTAGCGTTTTTCGCGAGCAAGCTCGCTCCTACAAGGGTTCGGCGGCTTTCTTGCGGATCCAGTAAAGGTACGTGCCGGCCTCTTCCTGCTGACTGACCAGTTCATGGTCAAGGAACACACAGAACTTGGGAATATCGCGGCGGGTCGACGGGTCGGTCGCGATCACCTTGAGCAGGCCGCCCGCCGGCAGGTCACGGATGTGCTGGTGCAGCATCATGACCGGCTCCGGGCAGTTGAGGCCGGTGGCGTCGAGGATGCCGTCGACGGGCAATTCAAGACTCATACTTCACTCCTAAACGAACCCGACTCCCTGTGGGAGGGGGCTTGCCCGCGATGACGGGGGCACATTCAACATACATTTCGACAGTGATACCGCTATCGCAGGCAAGCCAGCCTCCCACATTGGATATCAGTGTCTCTTGGGTTTCTTTACGTCCAGCAGTCGACGCAAGTGGCACGTCACTTCCTCACGGTCGTGGTACAGCTGCTTGCAGCCGATTTCCACACGAATGCCACGGGCCTTGAAGCCGTCTTCGATCCGCTCGAGCAAACGCTTCACCTCGGCATAACGCTGCTTCATCGGCAGCTTGAGGTTGACCACCGCCTCGCGGCAATGCCCCTCGCCGATCCAGGTTTCCAGCAACGCCGCGTTGCGCGCAGGCTTCTCGACGATGTCGCACACCATCCAGTCCACCGGTTGCTTGGGGACGAAGGTGAAACCGTCGGCCATCAAGTGCTGCACCAGGCCGGTGTCCATCAGGCTTTCGGCCATGGGGCCGTTATCGATGGCGGTCACCAGCATGCCCCGGTTGACCAACTGCCAGGTCCAGCCACCGGGGGCCGCGCCGAGGTCGACACCGGTCATGTCGCCGTGCAGGCGTTCATCCCATTGTTCGCGGGGGATGAAGTGGTGCCAGGCCTCCTCCAGCTTCAAGGTCGAGCGGCTTGGCGCGTCACGCGGGAACTTCAAACGCGGGATACCCATGGGCCACATTGCCGAGTTGTTCGGCTCGGCCAGGCCCATGAACACTTCGCGGCCGCTCTTGAACGTCAGCAGCAGGCGCGGCTTGCTCGGGTCGTCCACCAGCCTGCCCGCGTTAAGCAAGGCCTTGCGCAGGTGCACTTCGAATTTTTTGCAGAAGTTCGACAGTTCCTTGCCATCGTTGGTATCGACCATCTCCAGCCACAGGCTACCGCACACCGGGAACTCCCGCAGGTGGGCGAGGATCACGCTGATACGGTCGGTTTCCGGCAGGTCGATAAACACCCCGCGCGCCCACTGCCTTGGGAAGATCAGCTCGGCGAAGCGCTGGCCGTGCATCAGGCGCTGCGCGCCGTCTTCTTCAGTGCAGACAAATTCGGCGCAGGCGCTGCCGGTCTTGGCCTTGGCGTAGCCGGATACGTTCAGGCGCGCGGCGTGTTCCGCGATCTCGGAACAGACTTCGCCTTCAAAACCCGGGCGGCAGTGCATAAAAAGGGTGTTCAATTGAATCTCCTGGCAACTGGATTGCTCTATCGCAATACCTGTCATGAAAACGCGCGCATGATAGCCGAGTTCGGAACCTTGGACTCAGCGATAGAGTCCAGTTATTAGCCTGCTAATGAAAACAGCGCTAAGTTGAACGCTCTGTTCGTCCCGTCAGGTCCGTGGCCGTGCGGATCATAAGGAGTCATGTAATGTCATCCCTTGATAGCCTGAGAACCCTTAAGACACTGCAAATAGACAGCAACACCTACCACTACTTCAGCCTGCCCGAAGCCGCCAAGAGCCTGGGTGACCTGGACAAGCTGCCGATGTCGCTCAAAGTGCTGCTGGAAAACCTGCTGCGCTGGGAGGACAACAAAACCGTCACCGGCACTGACCTCAAGGCCATCGCCGCCTGGCTCAAGGAACGCCAGTCCGACCGCGAAATCCAATACCGCCCCGCCCGTGTGCTGATGCAGGACTTCACCGGTGTGCCCGCCGTGGTCGACCTGGCCGCCATGCGCGCCGCCGTGGCCAAGGCCGGCGGCGATCCGCAGCGCATCAACCCGCTGTCGCCGGTCGACCTGGTGATCGACCACTCGGTCATGGTCGACAAGTTCGGCAACGCCGACGCCTTCGAGCAGAACGTCGATATCGAAATGCAGCGCAACGGCGAACGCTACGCCTTCCTGCGCTGGGGCCAGAGCGCCTTCGATAACTTCAGCGTGGTGCTACCGGGCACCGGCATCTGCCATCAGGTCAACCTGGAATACCTGGGCCGCACCGTGTGGACCAAGGATGAAGAAGGCCGCACCTACGCCTTCCCCGACACCCTGGTGGGCACCGACTCCCACACCACCATGATCAACGGCCTGGGCGTACTCGGCTGGGGCGTGGGCGGCATTGAAGCGGAAGCGGCGATGCTCGGCCAGCCGGTATCGATGCTGATCCCGGAAGTGATCGGGTTCAAGCTTACCGGCAAATTGAAAGAAGGCATCACCGCCACCGACCTGGTGCTGACGGTGACCCAGATGCTGCGCAAAAAAGGCGTGGTGGGTAAATTCGTCGAATTCTATGGCGACGGCCTGGCCGACCTGCCGCTGGCCGACCGTGCCACCATTGCCAACATGGCGCCGGAGTATGGGGCCACCTGCGGCTTCTTCCCGGTCGACGAGGTGACGCTGGACTACCTGCGCCTGTCCGGTCGCCCGGCGGAAACCGTCAAGCTGGTCGAGGCCTACACCAAGGCCCAGGGCCTATGGCGCCACGCCGGCCAGGAGCCGATCTTCACCGACACCCTGGCCCTGGACATGGGCAGCGTCGAAGCCAGCCTCGCCGGGCCGAAACGCCCGCAGGACCGCGTCGCCCTGCCCAACGTCGGCCAGGCGTTCAGTGATTTCCTCGACCTGCAATTCAAACCCACCAGCAAGGAAGAAGGCCGCCTGGAAAGCGAAGGCGGCGGCGGTGTCGCCGTGGGCAATGCCGACCTGGTGGGCGAAGCCGACTATGAATACGAAGGCAACACCTATCGCCTGAAAAACGGTGCCGTGGTCATCGCCGCCATTACCTCCTGCACCAACACTTCCAACCCCAGCGTAATGATGGCGGCCGGGCTGTTGGCGAAGAAGGCCGTGGAAAAAGGCCTGACGCGCAAACCATGGGTCAAGAGCTCGCTGGCGCCTGGCTCGAAAGTGGTCACCGACTACTACAACGCGGCCGGCCTCACTCACTATCTGGACACACTCGGTTTCGACCTGGTGGGCTACGGCTGCACCACCTGCATCGGCAACTCCGGGCCGCTGCCCGAGCCGATTGAAAAAGCCATCCAGACAGCCGACCTCACCGTCGCATCGGTATTGTCCGGCAACCGCAACTTCGAAGGCCGCGTGCACCCGCTGGTGAAAACCAACTGGCTGGCCTCGCCGCCCCTGGTGGTGGCCTACGCGCTGGCCGGTACGGTACGTATCGACATCAGCAGCGAGCCGCTGGGTAACGACCGGCACGGCAACCCGGTGTACCTGAGGGACATCTGGCCCAGCAGCCAGGAGATCGCCGACGCGGTGGCCCAGGTCACCACGGGGATGTTCCACAAGGAATACGCCGAAGTGTTTGCCGGCGATGAACAGTGGCAAGCGATCGAGGTACCGCAGGCGGCGACCTACGTGTGGCAGCAGGACTCCACCTATATCCAGCATCCGCCGTTCTTCGACGACATCGCCGGCCCACTGCCAGTGATCAAAGACGTCAAGGGTGCCAACGTGCTGGCCCTGCTTGGCGACTCGGTGACCACCGACCACATCTCCCCCGCCGGCAACATCAAGACCGACAGCCCCGCCGGCCGTTACCTGCGCGAGCAAGGCGTGGAGCCACGGGACTTCAACTCCTACGGCTCACGTCGCGGCAACCATGAAGTGATGATGCGCGGTACCTTCGCCAATATCCGTATCCGCAATGAAATGCTCGGTGGCGAAGAAGGCGGCAACACCCTGTATATCCCCACCGGCGAGAAGATGGCGATTTACGATGCCGCCATGAAGTACCAGGCATCGGGCACCCCGTTGGTGGTGATCGCCGGCCAGGAATACGGCACCGGTTCGAGCCGCGACTGGGCGGCCAAGGGCACCAACCTGCTGGGGGTCAAGGCGGTGATCGCCGAGAGCTTCGAACGTATCCACCGCTCCAACCTGGTGGGCATGGGCGTACTGCCGCTGCAGTTCAAGCTGGACCAGAACCGCAAGGCGCTCAAGCTCACCGGCAAGGAGAAGATCGATATCCTCGGGCTGACCGATGCCGAGATCGAACCACGGATGAACCTGACGTTGGTGATTACGCGCGAAGATGGCAGCCGCGAGAAGATCGAGGTGCTGTGCCGGATTGATACCTTGAATGAGGTGGAATACTTCAAGGCGGGTGGGATCTTGCACTATGTGCTGCGCCAGTTGATCGCCTCTTAAGCAACACTGCCAAACCAATGTGGGAGGGGGCTTGCTCCCGATGGCGGAGTGTCAGGTTGAATATCTATACCTGATCAACCGCTATCGGGGGCAAGCCCCCTCCCACATTGACGGTATTCCACATTTCAAATCAGCCGAACAGCCACTTCCACAGCAATACCAGGACAAGCACTGCCAGCACCGGTCGCGCAATGCGGTAGGCCTTGGGGTGCTTGCGCTTCCACTGCTTGACCTGGCCGCTGAACGTGTCGCTGAAGGTCTTGCTCCAGGCATACGCCTGGTTGATCCCGCCCACGCGCTCGTCGTCCAGGTTCTGCGGCGCGGTCGCGCGTCCCAGTTGCTTGCTGACCCAACGGTTGATGCGGGTCATCAGGCGATTGCTCAACGGCCGCTCGATGTCACAGAACAGGATCACACGGGTCTTTTCAGTCTCGTTCTTCACCCAGTGCACGTAGGTTTCGTCGAACATCACGTCTTCACCGTCGCGCCAGGCATAGACCTGGCCATCGACGAAGATGCGACAGTCGTCGGAGTTTGGCGTGGACAGCCCCAGGTGATAGCGCAAAGAGCCGGCAAACGGGTCGCGGTGCGGGTTGAGGTGGCTGCCGCCCGGCAACAGCGCGAACATCGCGCCTTTCACGTTGGGAATGCTGCTGACCAGCGCCACGGTTTTCGGGCACAGGGCTTCGGCCGATGGCAGCGGTTTGTCGTACCACTTGAGGTAGAAGCGCTTCCAGCCTTTCTTGAAGAACGAGCCGAAACCGGCGTCGTTGTTCTTTTCGGCGGCGCGGATATAACCCTCGTCGAACAGGTGCATGGCCTCTTCGCGGATCACTTCCCAATTGTCCTTGAGCACGTCCAGTTCCGGGAACTTGCTGCGGTCCAGGTAAGGCTTGGACGGCACCGCGGAAAACAGGTACATCAAGGCGTTATACGGGGCGAACAGCGCCGAATGGTTGACGAACTGGCGCAGCATCGGCAAACGGGCCTTGCCGCGCAGGTGCACATACAGCGTACTGCCGATAAACAGCAGCAACACTGACAATTTGGCGGCCAAAGAAAAGGTCATGCAGCAACTCCTGAAGATAAGCGCCTGGCCAACAGCTTCCCGTCGCAGGGAAACCAGACGTAGCAGCCGGCCATGATAAACACTTGGCGCATTATGCAGAAGGCCCATGCCGACCGGCTGACCTGGATCAACACGCCTTGCCCCTGCAGGAGCGAGCTTGCTCGCGAAGAACGTCAACGATAACGCGGGTTGACTGATTCAACGTGGCGCTCTCAGGTTTTTCGCGAGCACGCTCGCTCCTACAGCCGATTCACGCCTGGTTTTCCTGGTCGGTGAACAGGTCACTGAACAGCATGCTCGACAGGTAACGCTCGCCCGAATCCGGCAGGATCACCACGATAGTCTTGCCCTGCATTTCCGGTTTTTCAGCCAGGCGCACCGCCACGGCCATGGCGGCGCCGCAGGAGATGCCGCACAAGATGCCCTCTTCCTGCATCAAGCGCAGGGCCATGGCCTTGGACTCGTCGTCGGTGACCAGTTCCACGCGGTCGACCATCGCCAAGTCGAGGTTTTTCGGCACGAAACCGGCGCCAATGCCCTGGATCTTGTGCGGGCTGGGCTTGATCTCTTCACCCGCCAGCGCCTGGGTGATCACCGGCGACACGGCCGGTTCCACCGCCACCGACAGGATCGGCTTGCCTGCGGTGTTCTTGATATAGCGCGACACACCGGTGATCGTGCCGCCAGTGCCCACGCCTGCCACCAGCACGTCCACAGCGCCATCGGTGTCGTTCCAGATTTCCGGGCCGGTGGTTTTCTCGTGGATGGCAGGGTTGGCCGGGTTTTCGAACTGGGCCGGCATGAAGTAGGTGCTCGGGTCGCCGGCGACGATTTCGCCCGCTTTCTCAATGGCGCCTTTCATGCCCTTGGCCGGTTCGGTCAGCACCAGCTCGGCGCCGAGGGCCTTGAGCACTTTACGCCGCTCGATGCTCATGGACGCGGGCATGGTCAGCAGCAGTTTGTAGCCACGTGCCGCCGCCACGAACGCCAGGCCGATCCCGGTATTGCCGGAGGTCGGTTCGACAATGGTCATGCCCGGCTTGAGCTTGCCGCTGCTTTCCGCGTCCCAGATCATGTTGGCGCCAATGCGGCACTTCACCGAGTAGCCTGGGTTACGTCCCTCGATCTTGGCCAGGATGGTGACCCCGCGCGGTGCGATGCGGTTGATCTGCACCAGGGGTGTATTACCGATGGAGTGCGCGTTGTCTGCAAAGATGCGGCTCATGACGGGTCCTGTTTGGCAATGTCGGAAAGGCCCCAAGGGTATGCCTCGTGCCACTAGGCGTCCAGTCGGAGGAACGTTGCGCCGTTTGCAGCAGTCAATCTCCTACGAGCAAGGAGAACTGCCCCATGAAACGTCGTTACAGTTGGCCGCTCTGGACCGTCGCCGGGCTGGTGCTGGTCCTGGTTGCCATACACATCGCGCTGCCTTACCTGGTGCGTAACTACCTGAATGAAAAGCTCGCCGACATGGGCGATTACCGTGGCGAAATTGCCGATGTGGACCTGGCCTTGTGGCGCGGCGCCTACCGGATCAACGGTCTGCAGATCGTCAAGGTGGACGGCAAGGTACCGGTGCCGTTCGTCAAGGCGCCGCTGATCGAGTTCGCGGTGAGCTGGCATTCACTGTGGTACGACCATGCCGTCGTGGCCGAAGGGCATTTCGTACGACCGGAGATCAACTTCGTCGACGGCGGCGCCAACAAGCAGGCGTCCCAGACCGGTAAAGGCACCGACTGGCAGGCACAACTGAGCAAACTGCTGCCGATCACCCTCAACGAAGTGCGCATCGAAGACGGCAAGATCGCCTTTCATAACTTCAGCTCCAAGCCTGAGGTGAATATCAACGCCACCGGGGTCAACGCCAGTCTCTACAACCTGACCAACGTGGTGGACGTCCAGGGCAAGCGCGACGCGCGCTTTGAGGGCAAGGCGCTGCTGCAAGGCCAGGCGCCACTGGAAGCCAGCGCCACCTTTGACCCGCTGAGTGATTTCGAAGAGTTCGAGTTCCGCTTTCGCGCCCGCGACCTGCAACTCAAGCGCATGAATGACTTCGCCTCGGCCTACGGCAAGTTCGACTTCAAGGCCGGCACCGGCGATGTGGTGGTCGAAGCCCAGGCCGAAAAAGGCCAACTGAGCGGCTACATCAAGCCACTGTTGCGCGATGTCGAGGTATTCGACTGGCAGCAGGACGTGGAAAACAAAGACAAGAACATCTTCCGCTCGATCTGGGAGGCCGTGGTCGGCGCCAGCGAGACGGTATTGAAGAACCAGCGCAAGAACCAGTTCGCGACCCGCGTGGAGCTGAGCGGCAGCGTGCACCAGCAGAATGTCAGTGCGTTTTCTGCGGTGATCGCGATCCTGCGCAATGGCTTTATCCAGGCCTTCAATGCCCGCTACGAACAACCCAAGCCTAGCGCCGATTAAAACTGTGGGAGGGGGCTTGCTCCCGATGGCGGTGTGTCAGTTTATACATCTGTGACTGACCCCCCGCTATCGGGGGCAAGCCCCCTGCCACATTGACTGCGTTGACCGGACTGACGTGACCGGCCATTCAGAGACTGAATAACTCGTCTGCGTTCACAGTCGCCGGGGCTGCGCGGTATAGTCGGGCATTGATGAATGTGAGGAATGACCGATGAAGTTCGAAGGCACCCAGGCCTATGTGGCTACCGATGACCTGAAACTGGCCGTCAACGCCGCCATCACCCTGGAGCGGCCATTGCTGGTCAAGGGCGAACCGGGCACCGGCAAGACCATGCTCGCCGAGCAACTGGCCGAGTCCTTCGGCGCCAGGTTGATCACCTGGCACATCAAGTCCACCACCAAGGCGCACCAGGGCCTCTACGAGTACGACGCGGTCAGCCGCCTGCGCGACTCGCAGCTGGGCGTGGACAAAGTGCATGACGTACGCAACTACCTGAAAAAGGGCAAGCTGTGGGAGGCTTTCGAGTCCGAAGAGCGAGTGATCCTGCTGATCGATGAAATCGACAAGGCCGACATCGAGTTCCCCAACGACCTGTTGCAGGAACTCGACAAGATGGAGTTCTACGTCTACGAAATCGACGAGACCATCAAGGCCAAAAAACGCCCGATCATCATCATTACTTCCAACAACGAGAAAGAGCTGCCGGACGCCTTCCTGCGCCGCTGCTTCTTCCACTACATCGCCTTCCCTGACCGCACGACCCTGCAAAAAATCGTCGATGTGCACTATCCGAACATCAAGAAAGACCTGGTCAGCGAAGCGCTGGACGTGTTCTTTGACGTGCGCAAGGTGCCAGGCCTGAAGAAAAAACCCTCCACCTCCGAACTGGTCGATTGGCTCAAGCTGCTGATGGCCGACAATATCGGCGAAGCGGTATTGCGCGAACGCGACCCGACCAAGGCCATCCCTCCACTGGCCGGGGCCCTGGTGAAGAACGAGCAAGACGTGCAACTCCTGGAACGTCTGGCATTCATGAGCCGTCGCGGTAATCGATAATGTTGCTCAACCTGTTCAATGAAATGCGTGCCGCCAAGGTGCCGGTCTCGGTACGCGAACTGCTCGACCTGATCAACGCGCTGAAACAGCGCGTGACCTTCGCCGACATGGACGAGTTCTACTACCTGGCGCGGGCGATCCTGGTCAAGGACGAGCGGCACTTCGACAAGTTCGACCGGGCTTTTGGCGCCTACTTCAACGGCCTGGAAAAGCTCGATGACCACTTGCAGGCGCTGATCCCGGAAGACTGGCTGCGCAAGGAGTTCGAACGCTCGCTGAGCGATGAGGAACGCGCGCAGATCCAGTCCCTCGGCGGCCTCGACAAGCTGATCGAGGCATTCAAGAAGCGCCTGGAGGAACAGAAGGAACGCCACGCCGGCGGCAACAAGTGGATTGGTACCGGCGGCACCAGTCCCTTTGGTTCCGGCGGCTACAACCCCGAAGGCATCCGCGTGGGTGATGCCGGCAAGCGCCAGGGCAAGGCGGTCAAAGTCTGGGACCAGCGCGAGTACAAGAACCTCGACGACCAGGTTGAGTTGGGCACGCGCAATATCAAGATCGCCCTGCGCCGCCTGCGCAAGTTTGCCCGCCAGGGCGCCGCTGAAGAGCTGGACATCGACGGCACCATCGACCACACCGCACGCGACGCCGGGCTGCTGAATATCCAGATGCGTCCTGAACGGCGCAACACCATCAAGCTGCTGTTGCTGTTTGACATCGGCGGCTCGATGGACGCCCACGTGAAGACCTGCGAAGAACTGTTCTCAGCGTGCAAAACCGAGTTCAAGCACCTGGAGTACTTCTACTTCCATAACTTCGTGTACGAGTCGGTATGGAAGAACAACCAGCGGCGCACGTCCGAACGCACCTCCACCCAGGACCTGCTGCACAAATACGGCGCCGACTACAAAGTGATTTTTATCGGCGATGCGGCCATGGCGCCCTATGAAATCACCCAGGCCGGCGGCAGCGTCGAGCATTGGAACGAAGAGCCTGGCTACGTGTGGATGCAGCGCTTCATGGCCAAGTACAAGAAGTTGATCTGGATTAACCCGTACCCAAAGGATACCTGGGGTTATACAGCGTCAACGGGGATTGTGCGGGAGTTGGTCGAAGATCAGATGTATCCGCTGACACTGCGCGGATTGGAAGAAGGCATGCGCTTTTTATCAAAATAGCCTTCAGCCAGTGACCCGCACCGCGTAGTGTGCGGGCCCGTTTTCAGCAGTGCTCGGCGTCTATCCAGCCGAATGCCAGGAACAGCGTGGAAAACTTCTTGACCAGTTCAGCGTCCCTTTTGTCGACCTTCTGGTCATTGTTAACGTCCTGGTAGATCGCCGTCGCGCCCTGACCATTCCCGTCGGCATACAATGCGGCGGTGTAGACCAGGCTTTCATCGCACGGCGCGCCCGCACCCTGATGAAAATGCAGGCGCACGGTGTCCGGCACGCCGTTGTCGTCAAAGTCTCGAGCAAACACCTGCAGATATTTATCGAACGGCTCATCCAGGCTGTACCAGTTGAACTCAAGAAACAACTGGGCCAGTTCGATCGCTTGGGCCCTATCGACCGCGTCAATGACGCCATCCTGATTCACATCATCGGCAATTATCCAATCCAGCTTTCCATCATCGGTAATATCAAAGGCCGTGGCGCTGTGGGAAATTGTCGGCGTACGCGTATCGTCATGGAACTCCAGATACACCACGTCCGGAACATCATCATCAAGCACGTCTTGTGCGTAAATTTTCAAATAGCGCATGTTAAAACTCAGTATCGAATGGAACACCAGCTTTTCACTGCGTCATCGGTAGGGCCATACGACAAACTCCCTATCATCATGGGACTTTTCCGAAAATTGCAACGCACTCTTTGAAACACAGGTTTCGCAGGAACCCATCGCGCCCGGCTCAAATGAGTCGGCGCAAGAACTCTACCTGCTGCCGATGCGCAGTCTCCTGAACCATCGGCGCCAACCGTAGCTTCTCACCGGGCAAGCATTGCGCCAGGCGCGCCAGCGCCAACGGCGTCAACGCACCTAGACGCGGATACCCACCAATCGTCTGCCGGTCATTGAGCAACACAATCGGCTGCCCATCCGGTGGCACCTGGATCGCGCCCAACGGAATGCCTTCGGAAATCAACGACGGCCCCTGGTACTGCAGGGGTGTGCCCAGCAAGCGCATGCCCATGCGGTCGGCGCGGCTGTCCAGAGCCCACTCGGTGTTGAAGGCGTCGAATAAACTCTGCCCGCTGAACTGGCCGATTTGCGCCCCCAGGATTACGTCCAGCGATGAAGCGGATGGCAAATCCGGGTTAGCCAGCACTTTCATCGCGCCCCCGGTACCGGAATAGGTCAACCGCCCGCCCTCGGCCAATGCCTTGCCATACCCGTCCACCCCGCCCAATGCCTCACGCACTACGGTGGCACAACTGCCGAGCACTGCCTGCGCATCAAACCCACCGGGCGCGGCCAGATAAGCCCGTGCTCCACTGAACGGTTGGGTGAAGCGCAGGCGCTGGCCCTTTTGCAGGATAAAGCTGCGCCCGGGGCTGATGGCCCGCTCGTCGATATAGGCGCCCAGGTCCGCACCGGCCAGCGCCAACAAGCAGTAGTCCTCGGCCTGCACGGTAAAACCGCCCAGGGTAATTTCTATTACCGGCGCATCCAGGGCATTGTCCAGCAGCCAATTGGCCCATGACATCGACACCCAGTCCAGCGCCCCGCCCTGGGTCACGCCCAGGTGGCGTACGCCGAAACGCCCGGCGTCCTGCAACAGGCACAGCGGTGTGCTGGCCTCAATCATCAAGCGGCTCATGCGTGCGCCTCCAGAGGCGCGTCATCACCACCCAGGTTGACGAACTCAGCGTGGCTGACCGCCTCGAAACGCACCGTGTCGCCGGGCTGCATCAAGCTGTAGCCGTCGCGTTCGCGGTCGAAGAGTGTGGCCGGGGTGCGCCCGATCAGGTTCCAGCCGCCGGGGGATACCACTGGATAGGCGGCGGTTTGCCGCTCGGCGATACCCACGCTGCCGGCCGCTACGCGTTTGCGCGGGGTGTTGAGACGCGGCGTGGCGAGGATGTCGTCCACCAGCCCCATAAAGGCAAAACCGGGGGCGAAACCCAGGGCGAACACCTGATACAGGTGGTCGCTGTGGCGACGAATCACCTCAGCGACCGCCAGCCCGCTGCGCTGCGACAGCAAGCTCAGCTCCGGCCCGACGCTGAGGTCGTACCATACCGGCAGCACATGGCAACGGCCGCCGCCCTGGGCCTGGGGCTGCAGGTCGGTCAGGGCCTGGTCGATCAACGCCCGTGCCTGGGCCGGGGTCAGGAGGGTGAGGTCGTAATGCACCATCAAAGTGGTGTAGGACGGCACCAGGTCAACCAGCGCGCTGCCGAACCCGCTGCGCAGACGTTGGGTGGCGGCAAGCATCCAGGGCATGTTGGCTTCGGCAATCACGTCAAACAAACGCACCATCAGGCAGTCGATGGCCACCACTTCAATCCGTGGCTTCATGCTGGCCTCAACGCCTCGCGGATACGCTGCACCGCGGCCATCGAGCTGGCGTTATCACCGTGTACGCACAGCGTATTGGCCTGCAGGACCAGCGGGCTGCCGTCACTGGCAGTCAGCGCCTCACCGCGGGAAAGGGTCAGGGCCTGTTCGACGATGGTGTCGGCGTCATGATGCACCGCGCCCGGCAACTGGCGCGAAACCAGATGGCCCTGGCTGTCATAGGCGCGGTCGGCAAAGGCTTCGAACCACAGGGTCACGCCGTATTCATCGCCCAGGGCCTGGGCCGCGCTGTTGTCGCGCGTGGCCAGCAGCATCAGCGGCAGGTCGCCGTAAGCAGCCACGGCCTGCAACACCGCGCGCAGCTGTGCGGGGTTGGCCATCATGTCGTTGTACATGGCGCCATGCGGTTTCACGTAACTGACGCGCCCGCCTTGGGCGCGGCAGATACCCTCCAGCGCACCGATCTGGTAATGCAACAGGTCCTGGATTTCCTGAGGGGTGTACTGCATGGAGCGTCGGCCGAAACCTTGCAGGTCCTGATAGGCCGGGTGAGCGCCTACTTGCACGCCATGCTTGAGCGCCAGGCTGACGGTCTTGCGCATGATGCTCGGGTCGCCGGCATGGAAGCCGCACGCCACGTTGGCGCAGTCGATGAACGGCATGACTTCGGCGTCCAGACCCAGGGTCCAGTTGCCGAAGCTCTCGCCGATGTCGCAATTCAATAGCAGGCGGCTCACGGGGTCGCTCCTGTAGGCTTTGTTTTTTTGTAGTGTGGGATCTTTTACCAACATCTCGCAACGATGTTGTCCTGAAACCCAACGACGCTTATCGTGGAACGGCTCGATTTTTGGCGCCGGCACGCTGCGGCGTCCAACTAATAAAAACCGATCCATGCATAAGAAAAAGTTGATCCCATGAATTTGAAGTTCCTCGAAACCTTCGTCTGGGTGGCCAAGCTCAAGAGTTTCCGCCTGACCGCCGAAAAGCTGTTCACCACCCAGGCGTCGATCTCCAGCCGCATTGCAGTGCTGGAGAGCGAGTTGGGGGTGAAGCTGTTCCTGCGCGATTCGCGCGGCGTGAGCCTGACCCCGGAAGGTTTGAAGGTGCTCGATTATGCCGAGCAGATGATGGTGACCCTGCAGGGCTTGAAGCAGTCCCTGGAAACCACCAGCAGCAAGGTCGGACGGATTCGGATCGGCGCAATGGACACGGTGATCCACACCTGGCTCAGCCCGTTGGTCGCCGAGTTGATGAGCCTGTTCCCGCGGGTGGAAATCGAATTGGTCGCCGATACTGCGTTGAACCTCAGCGATCAGCTGCAAAAAGGCTTCCTTGACCTGATCCTGCAGACCGACCTGCTGCGCCTGGAAAGCGTGCGCAGCCTGGAACTGGGCAGTCACCCCATGGCCTGGATTGTCGCCAGCCAGTCGATTTATAACCGCGATTACGCCTCCCTCGCCGAATTGGCCCAGGAACGCATCATCACCTACTCGAAAAACTCCTGCCCCCATCAGGATGTGTTGAGTTTGATGCAGGCCAACGGCGTCGCCGCACCCCGCATGAACTGCGTCAACTCGGTATCAGCCATCACCCGGTTACTGCGCGACGGGTTTGGCATTGGCGCGCTGCCGCCGGTGCTGGTCAGTGAAGAGCTGGCACGGGGGGATCTGGTGATGCTGCCGATGGCGCAGCACCTGCCGAATCTGCAAGTGGTGGTGTCGTGGCGCGTGGGGGTGGAGTTGGTGGAGGAGATTGTGGGGTTGTGCCAGAAGGTCGTGGCTCGCTATGCCGAGCAGGTCGGTAAAGAGCGGATGGTGCTGAGTTAAACCGGGTCAAAATGTGGGAGGGGGCTTGCCCCCGATGGCAGTGTGTCAGCCAACATAGGTTTAGCTGGCCCACCGCTATCGGGGGCAAGCCCCCTCCCACATTGGATGTGTGTCAGGACTTAGAGCCCCTTGAGGTCCCGCTCTTCAATCGGCCGGCTCTGGCGCAGGCGCCGGCCGCCCAGCACCACCCAGTCGATCAGGCGGTACAGGCATTCGATACCGAACGACAGCAACATCGCCCCGCCCAGGCCCCAGCCCATGGCCTCGGGCGTCAGCAGGATCTGGTAGCTGTAGCCGTTCCAGGTTTCCAGGCGAATATCCGGATCAGCCGCCACCGCCACTTGCAGGACGCGAATGTACCAGGGGCCCTGCATGGCCTGGAATTGCTTGTCCAATGCCAACTGACGGTCGAGCATCGCGCCCAGGCTGCTGGCGTCGCTCTGGAATACCGGGTCATCACTGGCACGGTAATGCGCCACCAGGGCTTGCATGTCACCGTTGAAGAACTGCTGCGCGGTGGACTCGAATCCGCGCAGGCCTGTCTGGGCCTCGATCAAGTGGGCTTCGACGCGCTTGGCGTAATCGTTGATGAACCCCGGCACTTGCACGCCGAGCAACAAGCCTATGGCAAACAGCACCAACCGCAGATAGCTGAGCAACATGGTCGATTCCTTATTGGGTAACGCCCTGGCTGACGCATTCACCGCGTCGCCACAGGCTCCATTGGCCCGGTTCGTAGCGGGTCCAGTTTTCGTTGTCGGTCAGCGGTTCGGTGGCGATGACCGTTACCACGTCATTGGGGGTGGTTTCGGCCTGAAAATCGACGATCACGTCGACATCTTTCAAGCGGGCCGGACCAAATGGCGCGCGCCGGGTAATCTGCGCCAGTTTGGTCGAGCAGTAGCAAAACAGCCAGTCGCCATCGCTGAGCAGGCAGTTGAACACACCTTTGCTGCGGTATTCGGCGCAGGCGGCGATCAGGTCCGGCAGCATCTGCTCGATATCCACCGGTTCCGGGAAGGCTTCGCGCACGCGGTTGAGCAAGTCGCAGAACGCCGCTTCACTGTCGGTGTCGCCCACCGGTCGGTAGAAGGTGACGCGGGGGTTGAAGTCCGCCAGTTGGCCATTGTGCGCAAAACACCAGTTGCGCCCCCACAGTTCGCGCACGAACGGGTGGGTATTGGCCAGGCTCACCTTGCCTACGTTGGCCTGGCGGATATGGCCGATCACCACTTCGCTCTTGATGGGATAGCGCTGCACCAGCAGGGCGACTTCCGACTCGCTGCTCGCGGCCGGGTCCTGGAACAACCGCAGGCCACGGCCTTCGTAGAAGGCGATGCCCCAACCGTCGCGGTGGGGGCCGGTTCGCCCGCCCCGCTGCATCAGCCCGGTGAAGCTGAACACGATATCGGTCGGGACGTTGGCACTCATGCCCAATAATTCACACATGCCAGGGCTCTCGCTGCAGGGCGGACAACGTTAAAGACGCGGTTCGACCCGCATGCCCCCGACGGGGGCCGGGCGACGGAACGGTTCGTCTTCCTCCGGCTCGGCGGCCAGCGCCGCATCCGTGGCCGCCTTGCGCTCACGGCGCGCCTTGGCGGCGCGCTCGATGGGCCAGCGGATCAGCACGAATACGATGTACAGCGCACATACGATCATCGTGTACATGAACAGGTCGGAGATCGCGCGCCAGGCGTTGTTGCCGACCTTGAGCAGCAGGTCCAGGGCGGTAATCGCCACCGCAGGCGCGAACTGGGTCTTGATCGGGTCGACGATGGTGGGACTGAGCAGCAGCACCGCCATCAGTAACTGCAACGGCTCGCGCAGCCAGCGCCAGACCCAGCGGGTCATGCGCCACCACACCAACAGGCAGCCCAAAGCAGCAAAGGCGTAAAGGCCCCAAGCGGTCAGATAGTCGTTCTCGGTCATGGTGTCCATGGCAAGGCTGGCAAAGAGGCGGCTATGATAACGGCTTTTGCGTGTCGCGGCTGCAATGCCGGCCACCGTCTGCCAGATAGAGAATTATCCATGCCTATTTCCACCGCACCGATCGCCCGCAAGGCCCCAGGCCCGGACCCGTACGCCTGGCTGCAAGAACGTGACAGCAGCGAGGTCCTCGATTACCTCAAGGCAGAGAACGCCTGGCAAGACGCCCGACTCGCCGACCAGCAGGCACTGCGCGACACCCTGTTCGAAGAGATCAAGGGCCGAATCCTGGAAACCGACCTGTCGCTGCCCTCCCCCTGGGGCCCGTACCTGTACTACACACGCACCACCGCCGGTGACGAATATGCGCGTCACTACCGTTGCCGGCGCCCTGCCGATGACAGCAACCAGGTGGATGACAGCAGCGAAGAATTGCTGCTGGACCCGAACGTGCTGGCCAATGGCGGCTTTTTTTCCCTCGGCGCGTTCAGCATCAGCCCCGACCATCAGCGCCTGGCCTACAGCCTCGACACCACCGGTGAAGAGATCTACACCCTGTACGTGAAGGAATTGGCGAGCGACAAGGTCAGTGAGCTGGTATTCGACAACTGCGACGGCAGCATGACCTGGGCCAACGACAGTCTCACACTGTTTTTCGGCGAACTGGACGACACTCACCGACCGCACAAGCTTTACCGCTACCGCCTGGACGGCACGGCGGCGCAGGAAGTGTTCCACGAACCCGACGGACGCTTCTTCCTGCATTGCTACCGCTCCAGCTCCGAGCGCCAGTTGCTGTTGGCCCTGGGCAGCAAGACCACCAGCGAGATCTGGGCACTCGACGCCGACCAGCCGCACCTGGATTTCACCTGCCTGGCGCCACGGGTCGAGGACCACGAATACGATGTCGACCATGGCCAACTGCATGGCGCGTGGACCTGGTTTATCCGCAGCAACCGCGACGGTATCAACTACGCGCTGTTCGTCGCGCCTGACACCGGCACGGTACCCACCGAAGCCGACTGGCAGAACCTGATCCCCCACAGCGACGAGGTGATGCTCGACGGCGTCAGCCTCAACGCCAGCGCCATGACCCTGAGCCTGCGCATCGGCGGCCTGCCGGTGATCGAAGTGCATCCTGAAGGTGTGGCCGCCTATCGCGTGGAACTGCCTGACGCGGCTTACAGCCTCTACGTACAGAACAGCCTGGAATTTGCCAGCGACAGGATTCGCCTGCGCTATGAAGCACTGAACCGTCCGGCCCAGGTGCGTCAGTTGGAACTGGCCAGCGGTGCACAGCAGGTGCTCAAGCAAACCCCGGTACTCGGTGTGTTCAACGCTGACGATTATGTCAGCCAGCGCCTGTGGGCCACGTCCGCCGACGGCACCCAGGTGCCGATCAGCCTGGTGGTCAAGCGTGACCAGCTCGGCAAGCCGACGCCGCTGTACCTGTATGGCTACGGCGCGTATGGATCGAGCCTGGACCCGTGGTTCTCCCACGCGCGCCTGAGCCTGCTGGACCGAGGCGTGGCGTTTGCCATCGCGCATGTGCGCGGCGGTGGCGAGCTGGGTGAAGCCTGGTACCGCAACGGCAAGCAGGAACACAAACAGAACACGTTCAGCGACTTTATCGCCTGTGCCGAACACCTCATCGCCCAGGGCCTGACCACCGCCAACCAGTTGGCGATCAGCGGCGGCAGCGCCGGCGGCTTGTTGATCGGTGCGGTACTCAACCAACGGCCGGAGCTGTTCCAGGCGGCGATCGCCGAAGTGCCGTTTGTCGATGTGCTCAACACCATGCTCGACCCGGAACTGCCGCTGACCATCACCGAGTACGACGAATGGGGCAACCCGCAGGAGCCCGAGGTGTATGCGCGCATCAAGGCGTATGCGCCGTACGAAAACGTGGGTGCCCAGGCCTACCCGCACCTGCTGGTGATCGCCGGTTACAACGACAGCCGCGTGCAGTACTGGGAAGCGGCCAAGTGGGTGGCCAAACTGCGCGACACGAAGACGGACGATAACCTGCTGCTGCTCAAGACGGAGCTGGGCGCCGGTCACGGGGGCATGAGCGGTCGTTACCAGGGATTACGTGACGTAGCGCTCGAATATGCATTTGTGTTCAAGGCGCTGGGCTTGATTTGAGAACTTAGTTGGGCGGCCCTGTCTGAACACAGGACCGCCTACCGGATTGATGGACCAAGATTGCCGCCATGTCACAACCTACCCTGCTTAACGACGAAATCCGCGACATGCTCATGGACTGCGGTTTGTTCGACCCGCTGCTGCCGGAAGATTTTCATATTGCCGCGGGCTATTTCAATATCAGCAGCATTGCCGGGGGAGAGGTGATTTTCCTCGAGGGCGATGCTGGAACCTTCATGTGCATCCTCCACAGCGGCCAGGTGGCGGTGCAGAAAACCAACCCCGCCGGTCAACGCCTGACCATCGCCACCCTGCGCAGCGGCCGGGCCTTTGGGGAGATGGCGGTGCTCGACGGCGAACGGCGATCGGCCAGTTGCATTGCGGCCACCGATTGCGTGCTGCTGAACCTGGGCAAGGACGCCCTGGAAAAAATGCTCAACGAAGCGCCCAGGGTCGCGGCCAAGATCATCCGAGCGATTGCCATTGCCCTGTCCAGGCGCTTGCGCATGGCGGATGGGCAATTACTGTCGCAACAGTTTTAACCGCCGGGCGTCTTCGGCTTGCTGTCGTTCTGCTGCAGGCCCGGGACAGTCTGGTCCTTTGGCGGCGCCGGCAGCACGATCGGCGCCAGGGGCGGCGAGCCGTTGGTCTTGGGCACGACGGGCGGCGTGACCTGCGGGTACAACGTGGGCGTTGGCGTACCCGGCGCGCCGGGAGTTGGCGCGGGTGCGACCGGCACGGTTTGCAACTCCTGCGCCTGCGCCGCACCCAATGTGAGCGCGCCAAGCACAATGACCGTTAGAATGCTGCACTTCATCGATGGCTCCATGGCCTGACCGGAATGTCACAAGGCTACTCCCAACCGCGCAAGAATGCCCTTCCCAATGAGATTTCCATGAAACGTTTCGTTCTGCTGGACACCACTCCGATCCCCGACAATGGCGGTGCCTTGTGCCTGTTCGAATACGGCGAGGATTTCGTCATCAAGATCCAGGGCGGTGACGGTGGCCAGTTGATGAACACGCGCATGCACGGCTCCGAAGATGCCTTGGCCGAAATTCCGTGCCGCAAAGTCGCCGGTCGTCCGGGTTCACGGGTGCTCATCGGCGGCCTGGGCATGGGGTTTACCCTGGCCTCGGCGCTCAAGCACCTGGGCAAGAGCGCCGAAGTGGTGGTGGCGGAGTTGGTGCCGGGCGTGGTGGAGTGGAACCGTGGGCCGCTCGGCGAAAAGTCCGGCCGCCCCTTGCTCGACCCGCGTACGGTGGTGCGCATGGAAGACGTGGCCAAGGTGCTGCAGGCCGAGCCTCAGGGGTTTGATGCGATCATGCTTGACGTCGATAACGGCCCTGAAGGCCTCACGCAAAAAGCCAACAGCTGGCTGTATTCCGCCGGCGGCCTGGCCGCGTGTGCCAAGGCCTTGCGCCCCAAGGGCGTGCTGGCCGTGTGGTCGGCCAGCGCCGACAAACTGTTCAGCGATAAACTGCGCAAGGCCGGTTTCAAGGCCGAAGAAGTGCAGGTATTCGCCCATGGCAACAAAGGCACGCGGCACACCATCTGGATTGCGGAAAAGCTCAAGGGCTAATTGCGCTGTGATTAGCTAGAATCAACCTGTCCGTGACCACCCAATAGCCAGGAGCCATGATGAGCTCGACCAACCCGCCCTCCCACACCGCCAAGCTGGACCGCATCCTCGCCGATGCCCAGCGCGACCGGGAAATGGGCTACCGCGACAAAGCCCTGAAAATGTACCCCCACGTGTGCGGCCGCTGCGCCCGTGAATTCGCCGGCAAACGCCTGAGCGAACTGACCGTGCACCACCGCAACCACAATCATGACGACAATCCCCAGGACGGCTCCAACTGGGAACTGCTGTGCCTGTACTGCCATGACAACGAGCACTCGCGCTACACCGACCAGCAGTACTTCGGCGAAGGCTCCACCAGCAGCCCGACGATCGCCAAGGCCACGCACAACCCGTTTGCGGCGCTGGCGGGGTTGATGAAGAAGGACAGCTGAAAGTCTAAGCTGCAAGTGGCAAGCTGCAAGCTGCAAGCTGCAAGCTGCAAGAAAAAGCCGCTCTGGTTTAGCTTGCAGCTTGAAGCTTGCCGCTATAATGCTGCCTTTTTAAGGCACCCTTCCCCGTGGGCAATAAACGCTACAGCTGTATCGGCTTGTATAACCCCAAATCCCCCGAAAATGTCGGCTCGGTCATGCGCGCCGCCGGCTGCTACGGCGTGGCTTCGGTGTTTTATACCGGCGTGCGTTACGAGCGCGCGCGGGACTTCATCACCGACACCAAGAAGGTGCATCACGACATTCCGCTGATCGGCATCGATGACCTGAAGAAGATCCTGCCCCTGGGCTGTATCCCCGTCGCCGTGGAGCTGGTGGAAGGCGCCCGCCCGCTGCCCGAATACACCCACCCCGACCGCGCGCTGTACATCTTCGGCCCCGAAGACGGCTCGCTGGACAAAGACATCCGCGACTGGTGCGAGGACGTGGTCTACATCCCGACCACCGGCTGCATGAACCTCGCCGCCACCGTCAACGTGGTGCTCTACGACCGCCTGGCCAAGGGCAATAACACCCGCTCGGGACCCAAGTACTGAAAATCAGGTAATGAAAGTCAGGGCTCAAATAGCGGGAACATCCGGCCATCGCCAACAGTCAGCTACTTACACTTGCCTTTGTTGGAGACGGATCATGAGCGACAGCAAAACCCTGCGACCTGTGATTGAACACCTGCAGCCGGACGCCCAGCGCACGCAGAACGTACATGGCTGGGAACGCATCGGCTCGGTAGCCGGTGGCGTGATGATGGTAGGCAAAGGCCTGCGCCGTGGCGGGCTCTTCGGGCTGATCCAGGTGGCGATTGGTGGCGTGGCGCTGGCACGCGGTTTTACCGGCCACAGTTCGCTCAAGGACAAGCTTGAGCAGGGCCGCCAGGAAATGAACAGCGTCCGTACCAAGATCGAGCGTGCGGGTGCGGAGCTGAAGAACTTGAAGACCAAGGCCGAAGTGGCGGCTGAAGAAGCGGTGAAAACCAAGGGCTGAAGTTAGCGAGCAGCCAGAGATTCAAATGTGGGAGGGGGCCTGCCCCCTCCCACATTTTGCTTTGTGCAAGGTTTGAAGATCAGTGCAGCAGTTTGCTATCGAGCACCACCGACGACTCGCCAATGATATTTTCGGCCAGCTGCACAAACTGCGCAGTGGTCACGCTGCCGGCGCGCATTACCGCTTGCGCCAGATCATCCAGCGAGCGCTTGTTATGGGTTTTCACGCGGATCTCCCGGTCCAGCTCCTGCAACACCACCACCGCCCGTGACACTGTTGCGCCGCTGACGTGTTCGCCACGCAGGCGGGTCACGTCCTTGCCCTCCTTCGTCAGGCGCACCTGTATCGCCTGATACCGCTCATCGGTGATCCCACCGGCGCGGCGTACCAGTTCAATGGCGTAGTAACCGGCCAGGCCTTCGCTGATCCAGTCACTGGTGTCGTGGTCATTGAAACGGGCAATGGCCTGTACCACTTCGCGGATCAACGGGCTGCTGCCGTCTTCACTGACCAGCGGCGTGCGGCTGTTGAGGTAGATCGAGTCACGCGCCGCAAAGGCGCCACGGCGCATCGGATCGCCGGCGCCCACCACCAGCAGTTTGGCCGGGTGGCGCGGGAACGCAGCTTCCACTTGCGGCCACACGAAGGTCAGCAGCGTCAGCACATCCATACGCCGCATGCCCTGGCCCTTGGGCGACGTCACGGTGACGTCGGTCTGTCCCAGGCGCATGCGGCGGCTGCCCAGGCTACCGGCGAGCATCCAGCCGGTGGGGCGGTCGAACAGGCGGGACACGTTGTCGATGCGGAACTTGTTTTTGCCGATACGCGGCCAGGCGGTCTCGACGCTTTTCCAGCCCGGCGGCAGCTCGAACGTCAGGCGCGAGACCAGCTCGACACCATCCTGCTGGTCCAGCCGTGCGGTGGGCACCAGGTCGTCGCCGCGAAACAGCGCCCAGGCCGGCGTCATCCGCGCTTCGTAGGTGCCGGGGTTGTGCGCGTGGGTCAGACGTACGCGGTAGGTCAGGCTGGCCTTGTCGGCGCTGGGTTGCCAGTGACCCCGACGACCATCGACCTTCCATTGCCCATCGGCCTTGAAATCGCTGTAGTCGCCGTCGCGGCCCAGGTCGAAATCCAGGCTGCGCACCGCAGAACCCTGGGACAGGCTTACGCGCACCTCGGCCTGATCGCTCTGGGGCAGAAGTTTGACGTGGTAATCCAGGTCGACTTTCCTGGCGCACCACGCCGACGTGCTCAGCGCCAGCAACAGCGCCACTGTCGCCAGCTTGAATCCCACCTTCATACACACTCCTGGTTCAACCCGCGCGGAAGATCAGGTAATCCTCCCAGTCGTCCTCTGGCACGCTGCCTTCGCTGAGCATGCGCCCGGACTGGGAAATACGTTCGTGGTGCACGGCGTCGCGGTCGCCGCAGACCAGGTGGTGCCACAACGGCAAATCCTTGCGCTCGCTGACCAGGCGATAGCCGCAGGTGGGCGGCAGCCACTTGAACTGGTCGGCCTGCCCGGGCGTGAGCTGGATGCAGTCCGGCACCGACGCCCGACGATTGGGATAGTCGCTGCACTGGCAGGTTTTCAGGTCCAGCAGTTTGCAGGCGATGCGCGTGTAATAGACGCTGTTGTCGTCTTCATCCTCGAGCTTTTGCAGGCAGCACAGGCCACAGCCGTCGCACAGCGACTCCCATTCCTCCTGGTCGAGGTGCTCGAGGGTTTTGCGTATCCAGAAAGGTTCGACTTTGGCGGCCATGGCTCTGCATCAGTATCGGTAGGTTCAAAGGCCGCCAGTCTAGTGCCCAAGCCCCCTGGGGCCAAGCGCTTACGACTGGCGGTGTAACAAGGCTTGTCAGTCTAGTGGTTGCGCAGTAGTTTTGAGCGCCGAATTGACGATCAGGAACTGCTCATGACCCGTGTTGCCGACTATCCGATCCACCCCCAGTTCACCGAACGCTGGTCGCCTCGCGCCTTTACCGGCGAGAGCATCTCCCGGGAAACCCTGCTGAGCTTCTTCGAAGCGGCGCGCTGGGCACCTTCGGCCTACAACTCGCAGCCATGGCGCTTTCTCTACGCTCGCCGCGACACGCCGGACTGGGAGCGCTTCCTGGGTTTGCTCAATGAATTCAACCGGGGCTGGGCGCAGCATGCGTCGGCACTGGTGATCATCGCCTCGAAGACCGACTTCGTCGCCCCCGGCGCCACGGAAGAAACCCCGGCCCTGTGGCACACCTTCGACACCGGCGCCGCCTGGGGCCACCTGGCCTTGCAGGCCAGTCTCGCCGGCTGGCACACCCATGGCATGGCCGGCTTCGATCAGGAACTGACCCGCAAAGAGCTGAAGATCCCCGCAGGCTATGCGCTGCACGCCGCCGTGGCAGTGGGCAAGCTGGGCGACAAGTCGAGCCTGCCCGAGTACCTGCAAGGCCGCGAAGCGCCAAGCCCGCGCAAGCCGCTGAGCGAGCTGGTATCGGAAGGTGACTTCAGTCTCTGAATCGCGAGCAAAAACCAATATGGGAGGGGGCAAGCCCTAATGCCAGTTAGTTAAGGCTTTTTGTAGGAGCGAGCTTGCTCGCGAAAAACTCACAGGCACCGCGTTCATGCAGAAAGCACGCGTTATCGTTGACGCTTTTCGCGAGCAAGCTCGCTCCTGCAGACTGGCATTAGGGCAAACCCCCTCGCACATTTTGTCCACGCCCGCGTTCGTATCAGTAGCCGCGCTCGAAACTTACTTCCCCGCGTAGTGCCTGTTTAGCCTGGTACGCACGCACGTTCTGCACGAACAACTGCACCATCATTGCCGGCGAAGTCGGTGCCGAGCTGTGCCCGGTCAACAACAAGCCCCACGCCGTCCAGAACGGATGGCGTTGCGGCAGCGGCTCCTGGCGGCAGACGTCGATCACCGCTCCGGCCAGATGTCCCTCTTTGAGGGCTTCGACCAGATCGGCATCCACCACCGCCACGCCGCGCCCGACGTTGATAAACAAGGCGGTCGGCTTGAATTGCTTGAACAGTGCGGCGTCGTACAGGTCATGGGTGTCGGGCGTGTTGGGCAGCAGGTTGATCACATAATCCACCTCGCCCACCAGCCGGCCCAATTGATCGAGCCCGGCGACTTCGATAAACGGCGCCTGCTCGCGGGCCTGGCTGGCGATGCCATACAGCTTGACGCCAAACGGCAGCAGGAACTGCGCCACGCTCTGGCCAATATCGCCGGTGCCGACCACCAGCACCTTGCGCCCCGCCAGGCTCTGGCCCAGGCGGCTGTCCCACTTGCGCTCGACCTGGCTGACCAGCCGCGCCAACACTTCACGTTCGTGTCCGAGCATGTAGGCCAGGACGAATTCGGCCATGACCTGGCCAAAGATGCCGACCGCGCGGGTCAGGCGATAATCACGCGGCAATCCTTCGGCCAGCAGCGGCGTGATGCCAGCCCAGGTCGACTGCAACCATTGCGGATGATGCCCCTGGCGCAACAGCGTCGCCAGCAGGTCCGGCTGGCCCAGCCACACGGGGGAATCGGCGGCCAGGCGCGAGAGTTCGGCCGAGTCGCCGCTGGTCAGTACCTCAAGGTCCGGCGCGGCTTCGCGAAGCAATTGGGCGTAGAGCGGGTGATCCTGTTCAGCAATCAGAACACGCATGGTTCAAACCTTTCAAAAACAGTGCAGACGGCCGCCCGCATCCTTACGGCCACCGTCCTCTAATACAATTCCATTCAAGCCTGCGCCCTGATACGGACGCTGATCGGTCACATCGGGTCGTTGCGGCGCAGCAGCTCTTCAGGCAGGTGCTCGATGTACTCGTCCTCGGCGGGCGGCATTTGCAGGTGATAGCCCTGCTTGTCGAGGTTTTCCAGCACCACGGCGATGTCCTCGCGCGACAGTTTGCGCTCGGGTGTCAGCACCATGTCGAAGGCGTGATGCGGCTTGCCGAAGGCGAGCATCAACGGCTCCGGCACCCGCTCCAGGGCGTCGCTCTTGAGGACATAGAGGTACATGCCGTCTTTTTTCAAGCTGCGATAAATCGAGCAAATACGTTTCAAGGCTGTTCTCCGGCACTGGCCAGGCTGTCGAGCAGCGCCTGGCCCATCAATTCGCGACGCCAGCCACGCAGCGAATCGGGTAATTGGTAAGGCCCATCGGGATAGCCACTTTTAACCAGGGCTTCGAGGGTTTTCTTGCGCAGCATCAGTTCCGGCGCCATGTCCAGGCGCTCGGCGAACGTCTGGCCCAGGGCGCGCAGTTGCTTGATCAGCGCAGCGGCATCGACCGGCAGCGGTTCAGGCACGGCAGGCGGCCATTGGTCCATGGGCACGCTGCCCGCACGCTTGATCAGGTCGAGCAGGAATTGGCCGTCCTGACGCACGGTGCGCGGGTGCATGTCTTCGATCTTGCCCAGGGCGGCGAGGTTATCCGGCTGGGATTTGGCCAGGGGCCATAACGAGTGCTCACGCACGATGCGGTTGCGCGGCAGGTCACGAGCGCGGGCTTGCTGCTCGCGCCAGGCGCACAGTTCACGCAATACGACGAGCTGGGCGCGGGACAGTTTCCACGCCAGCTTGGCGTCGCGGTACACCTCGTACGGGTCGACTTCGCGGCGCAGGTTGGCCACCAGCTCGGCGCCGTCTTCCAGTACCCAGGCGTATTTGTCGTCGGTCAATTGCGGGCGCAGGCGGATGTAGACTTCAGCCAGGTGCACGGCGTCTTCGGCGGCATAGCTCACCTGGGTTTCGGACAATGGCCGCTGCAGCCAGTCCGAACGCGTCTCGCCCTTGGGCAGGTCGATGTCGAGCACCGCTTGCACCAGTCGCGAGTACCCCATGGAGAACCCGAGGTTCAAGTAGGCTGCGGCCAGTTGAGTGTCGAACAACGGCGCCGGCAGGCTGCCGGTCAGGCGCAACAGCACTTCCAGGTCTTCGCTGCAGGCATGTACCACCTTGATCACGCCCGGGTTTTCCAGCAAGGCGGCCAAGGGTTGCCAGTTGTCGATGGTCAGGGGATCGATCAGGTACGCGCGCACGCCATCACCGATCTGGATGAGCCCGGCAATGGGGTAGAAGGTGTCGACCCGCATGAATTCGGTGTCGAGGGCGACGAATGGCAACTGCTGCCATTGGGCGCAATGCTGGCCGAGGCTATCGTTGTCGCAGATCCAGTGAATATCGATGGCCACACGGCTCTCCCTTGAAGAATGGCGCGCAGTATATATCGCGAAAGGGACTTGCGAGCATCCGCAGTGCACAGGCAACCATGAAAACTCAGACAGACGATGAAGAATAATCCGACAGGCGGAAGCTATCTCCTCTGAAGCTATCCCCTCTTACGCAGGACGTAGACACACCAGAGTTTGGAGCCGGGCAGGAACTCCCGCTGATTCAGGACTTTGAAGCCGGCCTGGCGAAACTCCTCCTCAACCGGGATACGCGCGTCCACGGACACAATCACAGTGTCGCGGCTGACGCGGTGGAATTCCCGTAGCAAGGCCAGGCGCACCTCGGTATCGGGCACATGGCGAAACAACTCCAGGCAGAAGATGCAATCCACCGCATTCGCCGACAGACCAATGGAAAAGGCTGAGCCCGGGAATGTCTTGACGCGTTTGAGCAAGGCCGCCGAGTGATGGGTGCGGGCATGGTCGAGCATGTCCTGGGAAGGGTCCGATGCCAGGATCACCCGATTGACGTGCTCTGCCAGGACCGGCCAGAACCGCCCGGAGCCGCAGGCCAGGTCGAGGATCAATCCGGGCTCCCCGGCGACCTTCAACGCATGGCGCACCAACCGTGCATCGCGCCACGCGGACAGACGCTGCAACAGCCCGGGCGGACAGGTATCACCACAGACCCTGGCATGCTCACGGTCATAGCGCTCGGTGAATTCGGTCTCGATGGAGGATGGAGGTTGTGACGACATCGCAGGCTCATGTGGACAAAACGGAAGTAAAACGACCTTGATCGGCAGCTTAACCACCGCAACGTGAAAAAAAGGTCGAAAGCCGCAACGCCGTAATCCGACACCTTGCCACCCTGCCCCGTGCTGGAAATAATGTCCGCCCGACCTGCCCCAAGGACTCGACCGCATGAAAGCTCCTCTAGCCCTGTGTGTACTGGCGAGCGTGGCAACCACCGCCCTGGCCGATAGCAGCCCGTCACGCCTGGACGAGGTCATCGCGCGTGGCACGCTGACGGTGTGCACCACCGGCGACTACATGCCCTACACCTCGCTGCGTGCCGATGGCCGCTACCAAGGCATTGATATCGCCATGGCCGAGTCCCTGGCCAAGAGCCTCAACGCGACGATCACCTGGGTGCCCACCACCTGGAAAACCCTGATGCCGGACTTTCTGGCCCAACGCTGCGACATCGCCGTAGGCGGTATTTCGGTGTCACTGGAGCGCCAGAAAAAAGCCTTCTTCAGCCAGCCGCTCGGTGTCGACGGCAAGATCCCGCTGGTGCGTTGCGCCGACGTGCAGCGCTACCAGAGCGTCGAGCAAATCAACCAGCCCCAGGTGCGCGTGATCGAACCGGCGGGCGGCACCAATGAGGCGTTTGCCCGCGCCCAGCTGGGGCAGGCGCAGATACGCCTGCACGACAACGTGACGATTTTTGACGAACTGCTGGCGGGCAAGGCCGACGTGATGATCACCGACGCCAGCGAAGCGCGTTACCAGCAAAAGCAAAAACCGGGACTGTGCGCGGTCAACCCCGATCGGCAGATGCAGTACAGCCAGAAAGCCTTCCTGCTGCCGCGCGACGATGTGGCCTGGAAAAGCTACGTCGACCAGTGGTTGCACCTGAGCGTGGCGACCGGCGTGTATGACGGCATTGTCAGTCAGTGGCTGGCGGCGCCTTGATCAGCTCGACAAAGGCCGCGCACGCGGCGCTGCGATAGGCGCCCCTGCGGCTGAGCAGCCCTACGGTGCGGTGCGGCAACGGCGGCTCGATGGCCACGGCATGCAACCCGGCCTGCGCCAGGGCCAGTGCGCGGGGCAGGATGGTCGCCAGTGAAGTGTTACGCACGATTTCAATGATCGCGCCGATGGAGTTGGCCTCCATGACAATGCGCGGTTTCACGCCTTGCCGGCGGCAGTAGTCATCGATATAGCGGCGCGTGGCAAACCCCGGATCGAGCAGGACCAGCGGCTGCTCGAACCATGCCGACCGATTCACCTCGGGCGAATCCGCCCGCACCACCACGCTCAAGGCCTCGGCAAACAACGCCTCACACTCGATATCCGGCCCGTGTTCGCCGGCAAAGCCGATGCCGATATCCAGCAAATCCTCGCCCAGCGCGGCTTCGATGCGGTCCTGGGTCAACTCTTCGACGCTCAAGGTGATGCCTGGGTACAGCCCATGGAACCGCGCCAGCAACGGGCCGATCAGGTAGGCGGTAAAGGTCGGGGTCATCGCCAGGCGCAGATGCCCGCGGCTCAAGTCCTGCACGTCATGCATCGCACGGGTGCCCGCCTCCAGGTCCTGCAACGCCAACCGGGCAAAGCGTACATAAGCCTGGCCCGCATCCGTCAGGCTGACGCTGCGCCCGGAACGATCGAGCAGCGGCGCTCCCAGGGTGTCTTCAAGTTGCTTGATCTGTTGCGACAAGGTGGGTTGCGACACATGCAACGCTTGGGCCGCTCGGGTGAAATTGCGGTGCTCGGCAACGGCCAACAGGTAACGGATATGGCGCAAAAGCATCAGTGACGCTCCAACTATAGGCAGTACTTATAGAAACAATAATAATCCGGTCTTGGACGCTATAGGCGAAAACTTCCATCCTTGCCCTATCAGCAACGCAAGGAGAACTCCCTATGCAGCACCTCATCGACGGCTTTCGAAAATTCCAGCGCGAAGCCTTTGCCCAACGCAGCGACCTGTTCAAACACCTGGCCACCACGCAAAACCCCGGCACGCTGTTCGTGTCGTGTTCCGACAGCCGTGTCGTCCCGGAACTGCTGACCCAGCAGGAACCAGGCGACCTGTTCGTCATCCGCAATGCCGGCAATATCGTGCCGTCCTACGGGCCGGAACCGGGCGGCGTATCGGCCACGGTCGAATATGCGGTGGCGGTACTCGGCGTGAGCGACATCGTGATCTGCGGCCACTCCGACTGCGGCGCGATGACCGCCATCTCCACCTGCACCTGCCTGGACCACCTGCCTGCGGTCGCCAACTGGTTGCGCCATGCCGAGTCGGCCAAAGTGATCAACGCCGCCCGCCAGCATGCCTCGGACGCGGCGCGCCTGGATGCCCTGGTGCGTGAAAACGTGGTCGCTCAATTGGCTAACCTCAAGACTCACCCATCCGTCGCCCTGGCGCTGGAGCAACGTCGGCTGAACCTGCACGGCTGGGTGTACGACATCGAAACCGGTGGCATCGACGCACTGGACGGGCGCAGCGCGCGCTTCGTTTCCCTGCTCGAGCACCCGACCACCCGCGCTCACGCCGCCTGAACCCTATTCAACCCAAGAGGACCTCACCATGTTGCAATCCAACTTTTCCCAAACCCCTCGCCTGGCCCTGGCCGACACCGTCATCGACCTCAAGGCGCGCAAGGACCTGTCCTGGCAGGACCTCGCCGACGGCACCGGCCTGAGCCTGGCCTTCGTCACCGCCGCCCTGCTCGGCCAGCATCCGCTGCCCAAGGACGCCGCCGACGTGGTGTGCGCCAAACTCGGCCTGGACGAGGACGCCAGCCGCCTGCTGCAAAGCGTGCCCCTGCGCGGCAGCTTCCCCGGCGGCGTGCCGACTGATCCGACGATGTACCGGTTCTACGAAATGCTGCAGGTCTACGGCTCCACCCTCAAGGCG
Source organism: Pseudomonas sp. 37 R 15 (assembly GCF_900004865.1). Classification (NCBI taxonomy): domain Bacteria; kingdom Pseudomonadati; phylum Pseudomonadota; class Gammaproteobacteria; order Pseudomonadales; family Pseudomonadaceae; genus Pseudomonas; species Pseudomonas sp. 37 R 15. The sequence continues at coordinate 79,016 of NZ_CVTV01000027.1, forward strand.
CTGGTGCATGAGCAGTTTGGCGACGGCATCATCAGCGCGATCAATTTCAAGCTGGACATCAAGAAAGTCGAAGACCCGGACGGAGGTTCGCGCGCAGTGATCACCCTGGACGGCAAATACTTGCCAACCAAACCCTTCTGATCCCTCGCCGAACCGTCTACGCTCTTGTGATTCCAACAAGACCGAGGGACGGGTAGATGAACACACTGCTACGACTCGCCTGGCTGCTGCTGTTGTGCGGCAGCCAGGTGCACGCCGACACGGCCAGTGACGCAGACGCTCAAGCGGCCAAGGCGTTGCTGGAAAAGGCTCTGGTTTACTACCAGAACAATGGCGACAAGGCGTTGGCCGCTTTCAGCCGCCAGGGCGAATTCATCGACCAGGACCGCTACGTCTTCGTGGTCGACACCAAAGGCGTACTGCTGGCCAGTGGCGGCCCCTCCTCGGCCTTGATCGGTCGCGACGTGTCCACCGTACTCGGGCCCGATCTGCAAGCCTCGTTCAAACACGCCATCAGCGCGCCCGAAGGCCAGGGTATCCAGCAGGCCGATTATCGGTGGCAGAACTGGAATGACGGCAAGGTCGAACACAAGCATGTGTTTTACCAGCGGGTGGGCGAGCGCATCCTGGCGGTCGGCTATTACCTGCCACGGGCCACACCGGAACAGGCGCGGGCACTGCGCAACAAGGCGGTGAACGCGCTGCTGAAGGACGAAGCGGGGACGCTCAAGGCGATCAACTCATTGCAGGGTGGTTTCCTGCAGGATGATCTGTATGTGTTCGTGGTTGACCTGGATACGCGGCGCTATGTGGCGCACGGCACCGATCTGCGCTTGATCAATACCGATTTCGCCAAGGTCAAGGACCCGGATGGCCGGCCTGTCGGGGAGCCGATCCTTGCGTTGATGGGGGAGCAGGATCAGGGCGAATATAAATACCGCTGGAAGAACCCGGTGACCGGGAAGGTCGAGAATAAGCATGCTTATGTGCGCAAGGCCGGGCATTGGATGGTGGCGGTGGGGTATTACAGTCCCTGATTCATCTGACGGGTACATATCCTGCTGCGGTAACGGATATGTACGCCGTTGGCTTTGTGTGGGAGGGGCGGGGCGACGATTCGACTTGCCCCCGATGGCGGTCTCTGGGCCGACCAGGATGTTGGATCAGATTGAGTACATATCCGTTTCTGCGGTAACGGCCACTTAGGGTTCCGCCCTGACGGCGGCTCACTTTTGAAAAGCGTAAAAGTAAGCAAAACGCTCTTGCCGGTATGACTCACCCACATGGGTTACAAATCAGTTCACGCACATAGGTAACAGTTTTTAACTGGCAGGGTCGATTTCGCGAGGATCTGACCATGCCCTGGAAAGAGCTGAAACCTATGGACCTTAAAGTAATGTTCATTGCCGATTACCTGTCCCAGAAGCACAGCCTTAGCCAGCTGTGCCGGGACTATGAGGTCAGCCGCAAGACTGGGTATAAGTGGATCAGGCGTTACGAGGCAGAGGGCCCGAGTGGGCTTGATGAACGTAGCCGCTGCCGCCACAACCAAACCTACGTGGTGCCCTTGGCTGTGAAACAGGCAATCGTTGAATTTCGCTTAAGTGGCGAGACGATCCCCGGCCCGAAAAAGATTCAGAATAGCCTCATGCAGCGTTTCCCAGATCAGGATCCGCCCTCGAAGACGACCATTTACAACATTCTCAAGGCAGCTGATTTGATTACCCCCAAGCCATTGCGCCGACGGGTGGCTGTGTATCCCAAGCCTTTACGCAAGGCAGAAAATCCCAACCAGTTGTTCAGCGCTGATTACAAGGGCCAATACCTGACCGGAGCAGGGATTTGGTGTTATCCGCTGACGATCATGGATCATGCCAGCCGGTTTTTGCTGGCGTGCCAGAGCATGAGCAGCACCAATCTGAAGGAAACCCAGCAAACCTTCGAAAGGGTTTTTCGCGAATACGGCCTGCCAGAGCGTATTCGTACTGACAATGGGATACCGTTTGCCAGCACCAGTCGTGCAGGGCTGTCACAGCTGTCGATTTGGTGGATGAGACTTGGGATCATTCCTGAGAGGATCGAGCCAGGTCGCCCAGATCAGAATGGGCGGCATGAGCGCATGCACCGGACGCTGAAAAGTACATTACCTCACCCGTCGGCAATTGCGTGGGAAGCCCAGCAGCGACACTTTGATCGCTTCCTGCAGCACTACAATTACGAGCGTGGACATGAGGCGCTTGGCCAGAAAACGCCTGCTGCTTGCTATACGCCTTCAACTCGAATGTACCCAGAGACGCTACCGGAAATGATCTATGCGAGTCATATTGAGAGTTACCTGGCCGACAGTAGCGGAATCATCAATCGAGGAGGCATGCGGGTTTATGTTGGCAATCTACTTTGTCACCAGACCATCGGAATGGAGATGATCGGTGATGGGGTATGGAATGTAATCTTCGGTCCTGTGATCTTGGGCCATGTGAATGCGAGAGATGCAAAGAACGGTTATGTCTCAATCAAAGTGTCACCTATGTGAGTGCACTTTTTTGTAACCCATGTGGTTGACCCGTACA
>NZ_CVTV01000003.1:0-233 GCF_900004865.1 Pseudomonas sp. 37 R 15
CTCTTGTCGATAAACACATCATCGGTAGGCGCTGGCACGGTCACGGTGCCGACAGTATCGCCAGCTTTGATGGTGATCGATGAGCCGTTATCCAACTCCAACGTGACGTCGCTGCCTGCTTTATTGGAGAGCGTAGCGGTGTACGTGATCTGGCCACCTTCGTTCGCCTGTGCCGGAGCTGTCAGGGTAACGGTGGTGGTGTTGTCGGTGCCCGGAGTATCAGTCACGGTGGT